>DASQOS010000492.1:0-7512 GCA_035644375.1 Rhizobacter sp. | reverse complement strand
CGCGCCAGGCGTCGCGCCATGTCTTCGGCGGCTTCCTGGCTCACGTAGACCATCTCGTCGACCTGCTTGGGATCGTAGATCTTCGGCAGGTAGGCCTCGGGCCATTTGCGAATGCCGGGGATGCGCGAGCCTTCGCTGGGCTGGGCGCCGATCACGCGAACCGCGGCGTTTTTTTCCTTCAGGTAACGCGAGGTCCCCGTGATGGTGCCGGTGGTGCCCATCGCACTCACGAAGTGCGTGATGCTGCCGCCGGTGTCGGCCCAGATCTCCGGGCCGGTGGTTTCGTAGTGCGCCAGCGAGTTGTCGTGGTTGGCAAACTGGTCGAGCACCCGGCCCTTGCCGTCGCGTTGCATCTGCTCGGCCAGATCGCGTGCGTATTCCATGCCGCCGCTGCGCGGGGTCAGGATCAGTTCCGCCCCGAACGCCTTCATCGTCTGCGCCCGCTCGACGCTCAGGTCCTCGGGCATGATCAGCAGCATGCGGTAGCCGCGGATCGCCGCCGCCATGGCCAATGCGATGCCGGTGTTGCCGGAGGTGGCCTCGATCAGCGTGTCGCCGGGCCGGATGTCGCCACGCTCTTCGGCGCGGCGGATCATGTGAATGGCCGGCCGGTCTTTGACCGAGCCGGCGGGGTTGTTGCCTTCGAGCTTGCCGAGAATCACATTGCCGCGACGCTCGTTTTCAGCCCCGGGGACGCGCACCAGCCGCACCAGCGGCGTGTGGCCGATCGCGTCTTCAATCGTCTTGTAGTGCAGCATGCGTTCTCCTGGCGGCATTGTCGCAGGGCCGGGAATGTTTGCAGAAGAGGAAGCTGAGGCGGAAACTGCCCGAAAGGCGCAACAGGAGCTTTGAAAGTGGCACGCGGCCGATCCTATCGATGTAATTTTTTAGAACCCTCTTTTGCGTGCGGCTTCTTCACGAACGACATCTAGCGCCTCCTTCAAGCCGTCCATTTGACTGCGAATTTCAAGCACGGTTTCAAGGGTCGCACCTTGTCGGTCCGGTGCTCGACGACGCCTCGCCTCATCGCGCGTATGTCTTGGCGCCCAGGGTCGTACATCGAGAAATCTTCGGGCTTGCTCTGTATGAGCACCACAAGTTCTGCAGCGACCGGGCTCCGAGCGTCGTTGGCCAAATGCTCATTGAAGCGGAGCTGCGTTTTGGCTACACAGGCTGACTGACCGGCAGTGCTGCGTATCAAGGGCCAGCCAAACCATCACTTCAACGGCGATGCCTGAGGTTTGGATGCTCTTTGCACCGTCGCCAGTGGCAGGAACAAAGTCAGCGACGAGTCGGGCAGCGCGATGAAGCCATGGTGTCGGTAGAACCCAGCGGCCGATTCGTCCTTGGCATCAACGACCAAGGCATAGGCGGCGATTTCGGAGCGAGCGGCACGATCAAGTGCATCGGCCAGCAGCGCCGCGCCCAGGCCCAGCCCCTTGACGTTCTCATCGACTGCCAAGCGTCCCATTCGCACAGCCGGAACAGAGGGGTAGCGCGGGAGTGTCTTGCCGGCCGCAGCCGGCAGCTTGGACAGCAACACACTGGCCGACGCCAGGGTGTAATAACCAGCGATCCGCTGTTCAGACGTGAGCGCCACAAAGCACGCTGTCACCCTGCGGCGAATGTCCTGTGTTACCTGCTGTGCAAAGTAGCGATCCAGTGGCTCGGAACCGCTGCTGAATGTGGAGCGGTCGTGCGCCGATTCGAGCAATTCGATGCGAAAGCGCGCGCGCGGCGCGCGACTCACTCGGCACCCACCAGCTTGCGCCGGCGAGCAAAAGCCCGCTTCAAAGCCGATGTCGGGGCAGGCGGCGACAGCAGCGCCTGCGCAAAGCATTGCTGATCGGCCAATGACAAACGGATGACCTCGGCCCGTTCGATGGCCCGCAGTGCAGCATCTTGCACCGCAGACACCACGAAGTCTGTGAGGGTCCGCCCCTGAATCTCAGCGGCACGCTTGAGCATGGTGTGCAGATCAGTACTGATCCGCGCTTCGAGCCGGGAGGTGGAGGTGGTTGATGGCATAGCGCTGCTCTCCTTGACCGTAGGATACGGCATATTGCCGTACAAATCAAGACGTAATGGACACCCGCGATACCATCGTCGGCAGGCATCAACATGCGCCATTGCAGCAAGAAAACATACCGTCGCAACTACCGTCGGTGTGTCATGGCCCGCAGTGGCGCAACCTGAGACAACAAAAAACCCGCCACGCCAGGGAACGTGCAGGTTTTGATGCGGTGTGACGCGTCAAGAAACGGTCACTTGGTGCCTCGGGTCGGAATCGAACCGACACTCCTTGCGGAACGGGATTTTGAGTCCCGCGCGTCTACCAATTTCGCCACCGAGGCCGGTGTACAAGAGGGCGGATTTTGCCACAGGCGGCGGCGACCATCGACTTCGGCAGGTCAAGCGAGATCCGCGCACGGGCGCAACGAGCAAACCGGGTACGCTTGTGGCTTACCAACCGTCCCCGGATGACCGCATGCCCCCGATGCCCCCCGTCACACAGGCCTTGCTGCTGCTCAACGTCGGGCTTTTTTGCGCCCAGTATCTGTTCGGATTTGGAATCGACCGCTGGCTCGCGCTGTGGCCCCTGGGCAATGGCTTCCTGCCGTGGCAGGTGCTGACCTATGCCTTCCTGCACGGCAGCGTGAGCCACCTGTTCTTCAACATGCTCGGCTTGTGGATGTTCGGTGCCGAACTGGAGCGTCTGTGGGGACCCAAGCGCTTCATTCAGTTCTACACCGCCAGCGTGCTGACCGCTGCAGCGTCGCAACTGGCGTTGTGCGCGGTGATCGGCGCCACCACTCCGACCGTCGGCGCGTCGGGTGGCCTGTTCGGGCTGCTGCTGGCTTTCGGGATGATGTTTCCGAACCGCATCATCGTGCCGCTGATCCCGCCGATCCCGATGAAGGCCAGAACCTTCGTCATCGTGTACGGCGGCCTGGAGTTGCTGTTCGGCGTGACCGGCACGATGTCCGGCGTGGCCCACTTTGCGCACCTGGGCGGCATGCTGGGCGGGTACCTGATGATCCGCTACTGGCGCGGCCAGCCGCCGTTCGGGCGCCGTTAGATGGAGCCTCCCGTTGGCGGGATACGCCAACGACCTCCCATGGAGGTGCGGGCCGGCTTGGGAGCGGCCCGGCGCTCGGCCCGCGCGCTTGGAGCCGCTCTTGAAGTGCAGGCCTAAAGCAGACCTTCGCGCACCGTCGGGTAAAGCAAACGAAGCTTGAGTTCCTGCTTCAAGCGGCGATTGTCCAGCCGGCGCGATTCGCCCATGAACGACAGCTGCATCTCAGGCATCTGCTCTCGCGCTGCTTGCCGGCTGATGCGCGGCGGGCGCGGCAGGCCGCACAAGTCGGCGGCCAGGTCGAAGTAGTCGCCCATCTTCAGCTCGGTGTCGTCGCTCGCATGCACCACGCGCTGCGGCAGGCCGCGGTGCAGCGCGGCCACGCAGGCCCGCGCCAGATCGTCGGCATGGATGTGGTTGGTGTAGACATCGTCGTCGGCAGCCAGCACCGGTGTGCCGCGCACCAGCCTGTCGCGTGGATGGCCGCCAGGACGATCGCCCGCATAGATGCCCGGGATGCGCAGCACCGTGACACGCGCACCGCAGGCCGAACCGTACCAGCGCAATCGCGCTTCTGCATCGACACGGCGGCGCGCACGCTCGCTGGCCGGGTTGACGGCACGTGTCTCGCTGAACCTGGCGCCCTGCGCATCGCCATACACCCCGCTGGTGCTGCCGTACACGATGCGGACGACGCGGCGTTTGCGGGCCAGCGCATGCAGCAGGTGGGCCGTGCGCGGATCGGTCTCACCGTGGCCCGGTGGCGGCGCCAGGTGCAGCACCGCGTCGGCCACGCCGGCCAGGCGCGACAAGGTCTGCGGCGCGTCGAGGTTGCCGAGCAAGGGCACCACCCCGGCATCACGCAAGGTCTGCGCGCGCTCGGGGCTGGACGTGAGGCCGAGCAGACGCCAGCGCCCACGCAACAGCCGCGCCACGCGCAGCCCCACATCGCCGCAACCGACGATCAGCAAGGTGGGACGTTTGAAACGGCACGGAATGTCTGGCATGTGAGGGCATGAACACGGGCAAAATTGCGGATTGCTTGAAACTGTTTTCGAGATTACCGCATGACCTTCACCGTGACCGTGCAACCGAGTGGCGCGAGCTTTCAGGTTGACCGCGACGAACCGATTCTGACGGCGGCCATCCGGCAAGGCATCGGCCTGCCCTATGGCTGCAAGGACGGCGCATGCGGCTCGTGCAAGAGCAAGCTGCTGCAAGGCCGGGTGATTCATGGTGCACACCAGTCCAAGGCATTGAGTTCCGAAGAAGAAGACGCGGGCTTCACGCTGACTTGCTGCGCGGCTGCACAGACCGACGTGGTGATCGAGGCGCGGACCGTGCCCGCTGCGGGCGAATTCGCGGTGCGCAAGATGCCCTGCCGCGTGATCAGCATCCACAAGCCGACGGGCGATGTGGCGGTGCTGCAATTGCAGTTGCCGGCCAACGATTCGCTGCGCTACCGCGCCGGCCAGTACATCGAATTCATGCTGCGTGACGGCGACCGCCGCAGCTACAGCATGGCCAACGCGCCGCACACCCAGGCGCAGCAACCGGGCATCGAGCTGCACATCCGCCACATGCCCGGAGGCAAGTTCACCGACCACGTGTTCGGCGCGATGAAGGAAAAAGAAATCCTGCGGCTGGAAGGCCCGTGGGGCAGTTTTTTCCTGCGCGAAGACAGCGACAAGCCGATCGTGCTGCTGGCCAGCGGCACCGGCTTGGCACCGATCAAGGCCTTGATCGAGCACATGCAGTTCAAACGCATCACGCGCCACACGGTGTTGTACTGGGGTTGCCGCAGCCGCGCCGACCTCTACCTGCACGAGTGGGCGGTGAAGGCGGTGCACGAGACCGCGAACCTCACCTATGTCCCGGTGCTGTCGCACGCCAAACCGGAAGACGCTTGGAGAGGACGCACCGGGCTCGTTCACCAGGCGGTGATGAGCGACCTGCCCGATCTGTCTGGGCACCAGGTCTATGCGTGTGGTGCACCGATCATGGTGGAGTCGGCCCAACGCGATTTCGTGGCGCTGTGCGGCCTGCCCGACGACGAGTTCTACGCCGACGCGTTCACGTCAGAGGCCGACAAGCACGGCCAGCAGATCGGCTGACAACGACCACGAGCCCTCTCATCGGCTGGAGCAAAGCGACTGGGGGCCCCAATCACCTCGCGCCGTCAACGCCCAGCCGCCCCCCGGTCCCCAACCCGCCCTTGACGGTTTGCGCCTTGTAGCTGCGCAGCGCCCTGACCATCTGGTTGTACGAGTCGGCAAACGCGGCCACCACCACCTTGCCTTGCGGCGTGCTGGCATAGCCGCCACCACCACCGGCCAGACCACCCTGGAACGCGGCGCCGAACATGCCGAAATCGAAGTTGTTGGCAGTGCCTTCAGAGGCCGAGACCTGCACGCCAGAGCGGTTGTCGATCAGCAGCAGCGTGGTCGATGCCTCGTTGCGGCTGACATTGCCTGCCACCGCGCCGAGCAAGGCGTACCTGCCGGAGAGCAAACCTGCAGCCGCCCCGCCCGTCTTGCCGGAGAACTGGATCTCGGGGCTCAAGGTGTAGTCGGCCGACACCATCTGCCCCTTGCCGAAATTGCTGCCTTCGCGCATCTCTCCCGTCTGAACCAGGGCACGCTCGCGTGCCATGTTGTCCATCGCACGGCCGCGCTCGACGATGACGAAGCAATTGCTTTGTTGAACCATCAGCCGCAGCACCGGCACCGTCGACCCGAGCTTTTGCTGGCGCAGTTCTTGGAACCAGGTGGCGTTGGTGTCTTCAAACAAGGCCAGCGTGCCCAGGCTTTCACCGCACCTCTCGAGCCTGCTGTTGTTGCCTTCGGCGGTGGCACCGCCCGCCGCGCCGGACACAGTTGCCTTGTTGCCGCCCATCGACGGTTCGGTTGAGCCGCATCCGCTCAGCAGCACGACGCCCGTCACGGCACACAGTGCAATGCGTTTCAACGCGGAAGCGGACTGGCCGCAATTCAAAAGTCGATGCAACGCACTCATGTGAACCCCCGGTGTCAGGCCCCCATGGCGGGTGGCGCCCGGCAGTATAGGTTCGCGTTCGCTGCGAAAAATGGCGTCTTGCAGAGGTAATGACTTTGGTCGTTCGCGGCGGCCCGGAACCCGCGGCAAAGTTCACGCCCTGCCTTATTCGCCCAGGTAGGCGGCGCGCACCTTGGGATCGTTCAGCAGTTGCTTGGCAGGGCCGCTCATCGTCACCTCGCCGGACTCCATCACGTAGCCGCGGTCGGCCAGTTGCAGCGCGCGGCTCGCGTTCTGCTCGACCAGCAAGATGGTCACGCCCTGTTTGGCAATGTCGGCCACCACCTCGAAGATCTTGTCGACCATGATGGGCGACAAGCCCATCGACGGTTCGTCCATCAGCAGCACCTTGGGCCGGGCCATCAGCGCACGCCCCATCGCGAGCATTTGCTGCTCGCCGCCCGACATGGTGCCGGCAAGTTGCGCGCGGCGCTCTTTCAACCGCGGAAAAATGGCGAACACCTTGTCGATGTCGGCCTCGATCTCCTTGTCGTTGCGCACGAAGGCACCCATCAACAGGTTCTCGGTGATGGTCATGCGCGTGAACGTGCCGCGGCCCTCGGGCACCATCACCAGCCCCTGCTTGACCAGCTCCCAGGCGCCGCGGCCCTTGATCGATTGGCCGAGGTACTCGATCTCGCCTCCGGCCACGGACTGCAGGCCGGTGATGGCCTTCAGCGTCGTGGTCTTGCCGGCGCCGTTGGCCCCGATCAGGCTGACCAGTTCGCCTTCATGCACCTCGAATGAAATGCCCTTGACGGCCTGGATACCGCCATAGGCCACTTTGAGGCCACCGACCTTCAGCAACACCCGGTTCTCAGTCATTCATTCCACTCCTGCGAGTTTGATCCAGCGAACACCACGGAGTCGGCTCTGCCGGGCCGCTGGTGTTGCCCCCTGGGGGGCGGCCGACGAAGGCCGTAGCGGGTGGTCCATCAAGCTGCCTTGTGGCCGGCACCGAGATAAGCCTCGATCACCTTGTCGTTGCGCTGCACTTCGGCCGGCGTGCCCTCGGCGATCTGCTTGCCGTAGTCGAGCACCGTCACGCGGTCGCACAGGCCCATCACCAGCTTGACGTCGTGCTCGATCAGCAAGATCGTGCGGCCATCTTTGCGGATGGTGTCGATCAGTTCGCGCAGCACCACTTTCTCGGTGGCGTTCATGCCGGCCGCGGGCTCGTCGAGGGCGATCAGCTTGGGGTCGGTGGCCAGGGCACGCGCGATCTCCAGGCGGCGCTGGTCGCCGTAACTCAGCGTGCGCGCCTTGAATCCGGCGTACTTGCCGATGCCCACGTAGTCGAGCAGTTCCTGGGCTCGTTTGGCGATGGCCGCTTCTTCCACCTTGAAGCTGGCCGTGCGAAACACCGCGCCGATCAGGCCCGA
>DASQOS010000491.1:0-6219 GCA_035644375.1 Rhizobacter sp. | reverse complement strand
TGCCGGCCTGTCGCTCGAGGCCTCGCGCGGCCTGGAATACAACCCGTTGACGAAGCGCTACTGGCTGTCTGCAGACGCCAGCGTCAACTACCTGCTGGCCTGCAGGAAGCCTGCATGACCTCGGCCGTCGGTGCGGTGTTGTTCGATCTGGATGGCACCTTGATCGACAGTGCGCCCGATCTTGCCGGCGCAGGCAACGACATGCGCATTGCGCGTGGCCTGGCCCCCTTGCCTTTCAACCAGTTCCGTCCGATGGTCGGGGCCGGTGCACGCGGCATGGTCGGCGTGGCATTGCAGGTCACGCCCGACCAGGCGAGTTTTGTGGGTCTGCGCGATGAGTTCCTGCAGCGCTACGAAGGGCGGATGATGCAGGAAACACGTGTCTTCGAGGCGGTCTTGCCGCTGCTCGATGCCCTGCAAGCGAAGGGCTTGCGCTGGGGCATCGTGACCAACAAGGCGCAGCGCTTTACCCGACCCCTGGTGCAGGCTCTGGGGCTTCATCAGCACGCGGCCGCCGTGGTGAGCGGCGACACCACACCGCATTCCAAGCCGCATCCGGCGCCGCTGCTCGAAGCGGCGCGCCAAATGGGTGTCGCGCCACGAAACTGCATCTACGTGGGCGACGACTTGCGTGACGTTCAGGCCGGTCATGCGGCCGGCATGCGCACCGTGGCGGCAGCCTGGGGCTATCTCGGCGTGGGCGATGCCATCACTGAGTGGGGCGCCGACCACATCATTGAAACGCCGGGTCAGCTCTTGCAATGGCTGGCAATGGCCTAAACTACGTCTTCCTGGGGCCGACCTGGCTTCGACGTGGGTACGGAGTTGGAACAGGGCATGCCGAGCACCAGTTCGCTCGTAAAACCACTGGAAACAAAGTAACTGCGAACGACTCTACGTACGCTCTCGCCGCTTAAAACCGGTGAGCTTCGCAACAGTTGGCCGATGGGCTGGGCTTGAGGGGCAACCCGATAGCTGCGAAGTCATACACATGGGCTCGTCCTGAGTTGGGTCACTCAACACAGGCTTAAATCAAGTGACTCGGGGCGGGGGTAGCGTGCTGCTGCGCGACCTTCACCGTTAAATCAAAATCAGTCAGCTACGCATGTAGAACTGCCCGGCAATGGCTTGCGGACGCGGGTTCGATTCCCGCCGGCTCCACCAGATAAAACTCCGCAAGGGGTTGCAAGTGAACAAGGCCCCAGGCAAATCAACTGTCTGGGGCCTTTTTTCTTGTCTGCATGTGACCGGATGACTTTGCTTGCATCGATCCAATTCGGATACCGCGGCCATGTGGTGCCGTTCACGGGGGTCGGGCTGTCACTGGCAACTTCACAGCCCCATGCAGTTTGCGTAGTACGTCACCGTGCCGGGCCAGTCGGAGAAGAGTCCGATCACTTTCACCTGCTTGGCCAGCACGTCCAGCGCCTTGTACATGTCGCTGTCGCGGCGGATGGCAGCGCCTGTGGGATCGAACCCGTAGTAGCTGCCCTTGCCGGCGGCACCCTTGGTCAGGTCGACGCGTTCGAACGACCAGGTGATGATCTTCAGCCCTGCGGCGTTGATGTCCAGCGCGTACTGGGAAGGCAGCACCTGCCCGGTCGCGCTGACTGCCAGCAGCGCTTGAATCGGCGGCGCGATGATCTGCACGCCGGCGGACTTCAGCGCGGCCAGTTGCGCATTCGTCTGGCGCGGGATGGGCGGGTTCGTCGTTGGGTCGACCGAGTCCAGATACACCGCCTGGCGGCCGAACGCCGGCTCGTTGTGGATCCAGTACAGAATGTCGTTGAGGTCGAACGACTGCGCCCACACCTCCCTCGGGTGGACACCGGCAGCCTTGTAGGTGTCGATCATCTTCTGTGCGTACTGCGCCTGCCCGCCGAAGACGGCCTGGATACGCGCCGGGTCGCCGCTCTTCAGCTCGGGCGTCTGGCCCACGCCCCATTGCTGGATCAGTTCAATGTGCTCTTTCAGCGTCACCACGTTGCCGGCGGGTCGACCGGTGTACAGGTCGGTGCGCCACGCCGGTGTGCCGCCCAGGAAGCCCTCCGCCGTGGTCGCCGCGGGGTTGCTGGCGTCCATCTTCGCCTTCAGGCTCTTGAACTCGGACAGCGAGATGTCGCTGGTGCAGCACTTCGGCGCCGGACCGCCCTTCGTCCATGGCACCGTGCAAGCATTGTTGAGTGGCGTCGCGACGATATTCGTCGTCGTGTGCAGGTCGCATTCGGAATGGCGGCACACCAGCTCGCCATCGCGCGTGAACGTGACGTCGCATTCGATGATGCCGGCGCCCATGCGGTGCGCGGCCGCATAGCTTTCGCGCGAATGCTCGGGGAATTCGAGCGGCGCGCCGCGGTGGCTGATCGAAAAGCGCGAGGTGTAGAACGGGCCCGCCTGGCATTGCTTCAGCTGGTCCTTCAGCGCACTGTCGTCCATGCCTTCGACCAAGTAGAAGGGGCGTACGCCGACCTGCACGTTGAGGCGTTCGGGGCGGCCTCGGCGGTCGTCGTCGTCGTCGCGACCACCGGCGGTTGCCACCGAGGCCAAGATCGACAAGAGCAGCACAGTCGTGAGGAAGCGCAGCGAATCTCTCATGCTGTTTCTCCAATGGCGGTGGAAACTCATTCTTCGCCGCCGGCATGACCGGTCTGTGACAACTCGGCTGCCGCGGCGAGCGCGTGGACGCCAACGCCATGCGGCGCACGGGCGAGTACGTCGACGCCGACGTCGTGCTGAAAAACCTGCAGCGCAAGCTCGACGCCGCGCGCCCCCGGGTGGCGAAGACGCACAAGTGAGTTTCAGGGGCCGGCTGACGCGGGACGCCGAGGTGGGTCTCGATCAGCTGTTCGACTTCGTTCTCGAACGCGAACCGGTGCGGGACAGCGGCGATCTGGCCCTGACCGAGCGGGCCATCGCCGCGCTGCACGCCGGCATTGCCACGCTGAAAACCTCGCCGTTCACCTGCCGCAAGGCGGGCCCGAGCCCCTTCCTGCGCGAACTCGTCATCCCATTCAAGGCTGCTGCTTGGCGTCCGATGTGGTGGCCTTGGCACTCATTTCGCCGGTGGCGGACTTCAACTCTTTGGCCATCTCAAGATGGTGCTGCAGCGTCGGCAGGGTCCTGGCGGCAAAGGCCTTCACGTCGGCATCCTTGGCTTCGTTGGCGGCCTTCTGAAACAGTTTCACGCTGTCTTCAAGGGCCGCGACACCGATCGTTTTCGCGTAGCGCTTGTCGAAGTTCTGACCGTCCAGGGCGGACAGCAGTTTGAGTTTGGACTTTTGTGTCAGTGACGGCGAGCTTGACACCTTGACCCCCTTGGACTCTGCCAGGCTGGCCAGCTCGTCGCCGGCCTTGGTGTGGTCGTCCACCATCTGCTGCGCAAACGACTTCACTTGGCTGCTGGACGCCTTGCTCAAGGCCAGCTTGCTGGCTTCGACTTCGGCGTGGCCGTTCTCGGCCGCCTGGTTCAGGAAGGCCACGTCGGCACGGGCGAGTTGGCTTTCGCTGCCGGCCGTTGCTGCGGCAGGGCTTTTGTCGACCCATTCGGCTTTGGGTGCGCCTTGCTGGGCCGACGCGGCCAGGGTCAGGGCGAACGCGGCCACAGCGACGCTCAATCGAAATGGAAATGCAAGCTGGTCCATGAGGTTTCTCCCGTCAAGAAGGTGGGAAGAGGGGCTGCTCGCGCGGAGCAGCGTCCTGGAAGAACCAAGGTGGCAATCGACGTTCCCGTGGCAGGTGATCGAACTCTTCTTTCGGTTTGGCCGGGGGTGCTTCGGCACGCTGTTTGCCCTGGTGCACGAATGACGGCGACTTTCAACCGATCTGGGGTCGGCGGCGTGGATCTGTGACCGGCGAGAGGTTGGCATCTTCACCGGCGGCTCTCGCACGCGCGGCAAGGACGTCTCGACTCAGAGGTCGTCCGACAGCGCTGCCAGCTGCGAATGGCGGATGCGTGTCTTGGCCAACGCGCCCGCCGATTCCAGAATCGGGTAGGCGATGGAGCAGATGTGCGAGTTGATGCGCTTCAGGTCGCTGATCAGGTCGATGTGCAGTGAACTGGTCTCGATGCTCTGCGCCGTGTTGCCTTGCAGCCGCGCGATGTGGCTGGCGGCGTACTCGTGCTCCAGATCGCGGAAATGCGCTTTTTCTTCCAGCAGCTTGCGCGCATCGCGCACGTGCCCATCGAGAAACACGCTCATCGCCAGCCGCAGGTTGGACAACAGCCGGTCGTGCAGATGCAGGATTTCGGCCATGCCCGCGTCCGAGAAACTGCGGTTCTTGCGGACCTTCTTGTCTTCCACGTCCTGCAGCACGCGCTCGATGATGTCGCCGACATGCTCCATGTTGATGGTGAAGGACAGCACCTCGGTCCAGCGCCGGCCCTCACGCTCCGACAGGGCTTCGCGCGAGATCTGGGTCAGGTAGAACTTGATGGCCGAATAGAGCTCGTCCACCACATCGTCCATCGCGCGCAGCTGGCCGGCCAGGTCGAGGTCGTTCTGGCGGATCACCGGGATGATGCCGCGCAACATGGTTTCGACCACGTCGGCCTGGTGCAGGGCTTCTCTGGCAGCGCAGCTGATGGCCAGCGAGGGCGTGGCCAAGGCCACCGGGTCGAGGTGCCGCGGGCGCGAGGTGTTGGCATCGGCCGGCGAAGCGCTGAGCCAGCGGTCCACCGCACGGCCCACCAGGCCGGTGAAGCCGATGAACACGCAAGCCAGCATCACGTTGAATGCCAGGTGAAACAGCACCACCTGTTGATGCACCGTGGGCACGAGCTGTTGCAAGACGATGTGAGCCTGGGGCAGCAGCGGAATGGTGGCGAGCCCGCCCACCAGCTTGAAGATCAGGTTGCCCAATGGCAAGCGCCGAACCTGAGGCGTGGCGTTGCTGGTGGCTATCAGGGCCAGCAGGCCGCTGCCGATGTTGGCGCCGAGCACCAGGCCCAGGGCCACGGAGGTCGGCAACATGCCGGATGAAGTCAGGGTGGCGATGAGCAGCACGATGGCCAGGCTGGAATACGACAACACCGTCAGCACGGCGCCGACCAGGATGTCGAGCACCACGTCGTCGGGCAAGGCGACCAGCAGTGCGCGCACGGCCGGCGATTCGGTCAGCGGCTTGGTGGCACCGACGATCAGTTGCAAGGCCAGCGTGATCAGTCCCAGGCCGATCAGCACCCGTCCGATGCGGCCGGCTGCGCTGCTCTGGCGCGAGATGAACATCACCACGCCGACGAAGATCAGCAGCGGTGACAGCCAGGACAGGTCGAACGAAAACACCACCGCCATGAGGCTGGTGCCCATGTCGGCACCGAGCATGACGGCCAGCGCTGCGCCGGTGTCCACCAGGCCCTTGCCAACGAACGACGCGACGATCAGGCAGGTGGCCGTGCTCGACTGAACGATGCTGGTCACGCCGAGGCCGGCGGCGGCGGCCGAAAAGCGGTTGCTGAAACTGCGCGACAGAATGCCTCGCAGGTTTTCGCCGAACACACGCAGCACGCCGGTGCGGACGATGTGCGTGCCCCAGACCAGCAGGGCGATCGCGGCCAGCAGATTCAGCAGGTGCTGCATGGGGCAGGCGCGGGTGCGGGTTCGGGTGCGAAATTCGGCGTCTCTATCACTGAGGGTCTCGGCTCCGTTGACACAAGGCTCGTTCCGGCAAGTCTATCCCCGGTCAGACGTGGCAGGTTCCTGGCGTCTGCCAACGGTTGCAAGGGCGCGTGCGCAGGCAAAATGCCTGGCTTTGCGGATCGGCGATGGATCGCCGGGCATTGTTCGCACACGCAGGAGACGTCATCGTGGCCATGGACACAGTGGATTTCGAGATCAAGGGTTCGGAGATGCAGTTCGTTGAAGTCGAACTCGATCCGGGCGAGGCGGCGGTCGGCGAGGCCGGCAGCATGATGTACATGGACGCTGGCGTGGCCATGGACACGGTGTTTGGCGACGGCTCGCGCAGCCAGACGGGGCTGTTCGGCAAGCTGCTGGGCGCCGGCAAGCGGCTCATCACCGGCGAATCGCTGTTCACCACGGTGTACAGCAACCCCGGCGCGACCAAGCTGAAAGTGGCCTTCGCGGCGCCGTATCCGGGCAAGATTCTTCCCATCGATCTGGGTCAGATCGGCGGCATGCTGATCTGCCAGAAGGATGCGTTTCTGTGTGCCGCCAAAGGCGTGGCACTCGGCGTGTATTTCCAGCAAAAGATGTCGGTCGG
>DASQOS010000490.1:0-2904 GCA_035644375.1 Rhizobacter sp. | reverse complement strand
TGCCGCGCGTGAGGGTGACCTCGTCAAAGTGTTGCGAGCGCTGGAGCGCAGCCAGCAATTCATTCGCGAGCGGCCGAAGCAGGCGCAGGACATCCTGCTGGAAAAGCTCAAGCTCGACCAAGGCTTCGTCGAATGGGGTTGGAGTGACTTCGACTACCGCATGAGCCTGGACCAATCGCTGGTGACCACGCTGGAGGGCGAGGCGCGTTGGGCAACGCGTGAGGGTCACGTCGCCGCCGGCAGCCGAATCGCCAACTTTCTTGATCTTGTTCACTCTGCACCGTTGCGCCAGACTGTGCCGGGCGCGGTCACACTGGTGAAATAGCGCCATGCAGATCCGAGCCCGGGGCGGCAAGTCAGCGGTTCTGCGCCGAGCATGGCATGGGCTTTTCATGATCCTGTCGGCGCTCGCGCCTGTCGGCGCGGCCAGGGCCGAGGAACTGCGGCTCGCGGTGTCGCGAGGCCCGGTGTCGTTGCCGATCTATGTGGCCGAATCCCAAGGCTATTTCGAGCGCGAAGGCATCGCGGTGCACCTGCAAGATTGCACCAGCGGGCGAGGCTGCTTCCAGTTGCTGGCGCACAAGCAAACCGACCTGGCCACCGCGGCCGAGCTGCTGGTGGCGCTGGACAGTTTCACCGGGTCCGACATGGCCATCATCGCGACGCTGAGCTCGTCGACGCAGGTCATCAAACTCGTGGCGCGACGCAGCGCCGGCATCGAGACACCGCGAGGTCTGCGTGGCAAACGGATTGCCACTGTTCGCGGCACATCGGCACAGTATTTTCTCGACCGATGGCTCGTCTTTCACGAGATCGATCCGAAGCAGGTCGACATCGTCCCTCTCGCGCCTGACCAACTCGTCGCCGCGCTGCAACGCCGCGAGGTCGACGCCATCGCCATCTGGGAACCCATCGCATCTGCCGCCATGGCCGCGCTGGCTCAGGACGCACTGCTGCTGCCCAGCCCGCGCGTCTATGTCCAGCACTTCAGCCTCATCACCAACCGCCAGGTCATCGCGCAGCGCGAAGCCGATCTGGCCAAGCTGCTGCGAGCCTTGGAACGGGCCGAGCGTTTCATCGCCGCACAACCGGCGCGTGCCATGCAGATCTTGAATGCGCGGCTGCAAGGCAACGACGGTCTCGACAAGCTGCTCGAGCACGTCTTCAGGCTCACGCTCGAACAATCGCTGATCGCGACGATGGACGGCCAGGCGCGCTGGGCCATACGCCAAGGCCTGGTGCAAAACAGCGGCAATCCAGGCAATCTGCTGCGAAGCATCGAGCCGTCCCTGCTGCGCAAGGCCGTTCCGGGCGCGGTGAGCCTGGTGCAGTAGCACCTGCACAGGTACAAGACATGCGGATTCGCGCTCAACTGATCGCATCAACGGTGCTGGCCGGGCTGGTCGCGATTCTGGTCGCTGCCGGACTGTGGTACGCCACGCGGCAGGCCGAGGCCGGCCTGAACGAGCAGGCGGACTCCGAGCAGGTCGCCCAGCATGTGGCCAACATGTTGTCGCTGACCAACGAGTTCACGCTCTACGGCGGCGAGCGCGCCGTCGCGCAATGGCGGTCGCGCCACGAGCAATTGCAGGCAGCCGTCGTGCGGGCCATCGAGCGCCGCACGCCGCCATCGCCCGCACTTGTCGAACTGCAGCGCAGCATCGGCGACCTCTCACCGCTGTTCGACAAACTGGTGCAAATCGGCCGGCAGCCAGTGGACCCGCTCGCCCAACGGCGGCAAGACCTGCTTCTCGAACGCCTGCTGGCCGAGACACAGGCAGTGCTCGAGAACCGTCACCGCTGGTCGGTCGCGATCGGGCAAGCTCAGCAGGGTGACCAGCGCCTGTACGCCGCCATGGTGCTCGCCGCGCCGGCCGCACTGTTGCTGCTTCTGATTTCGCTTGGCATCCTGGTCGGTCGCCGTGTGCTGAAGCCGCTGGCCCACCTCCAGGCCACCGTCACCAACATCCGCGAGGGCAATTTGGGTGCCCGCTGCGATACGGGCGCGCGCGACGAGCTGGGCGATGCCGCGCGAGCCATCGATTCGATGACCACCACGCTGCAGCGACAAGGGGAATCTCTGGCCACGTCCAACGCGTCGCTGTCTCGGGAGATCACGGGCCGGCGCGACTCGGAGGAACGGCTGCGTCTCGTCGCCGACAACCTGCCGGCCCTGGTCTCCTACCTCGACCGCGACCAGCGCTTCCGCTTTGCCAACCGGGCCTACCGCGACTGGCTCGGCACCGAGCCCGACGCGCTGATCGGGCGCGGCCTGGCCGAGGTTTACGGCGAGGAGACCTACGTCAGCATCCGGCCCCACATGGAGGCGGCATTGGCGGGGGGCACGGTCACCTACGAACGCGAGCTCGCCACGCCCGTGGGCATGCGCCACGTTCAAGTCACCCTCGTGCCGCAACGCGATGGCGAAGGCTCGGTACAAGGCCTGGTGACGACGATTCAGGACATCACCGAGCGCAGGCTGGTCGAGGTCGAGCGGGTTGCGCGGCAGGCTGAGCTGGAGTCCTCGCTGCGTGAAAAAGAAATCTTGCTCCAAGAGATCCATCATCGCGTCAAGAACAACCTGCAGGTCATCTCGAGCCTGCTTCAATTGCAGGCCGGCTACGCGGAGGACGACGCTGCGCGCAAGGTCTTCGAGGAGAGCCAGGGCCGCATCAAATCGATGGCCTTGGTTCACGAAAAGCTCTACCAGACCCATGATCTGGCTCACATCGACTTCGGCGACTACCTCCGTGATCTGGTTTCGGGGCTGGCCGGGTCTTATGCGACGCACGCGGCACAGGTGGCCGTCGAAGTCCAGGCGACATCGGTGCTGCTCGACGTCGACCGTGCAATCCCGTGCGGGCTGATCGTCAATGAGCTGGTGTCCAACTGCTTCAAGCATGG
>DASQOS010000489.1:0-7100 GCA_035644375.1 Rhizobacter sp. | reverse complement strand
GAGGTGACGATCTCGGTCATGGTCTTGCCCGCATCGGCCACCAGGCGCGAGCCGGCTTCGACACGGTCGACGCTGGCGCCGATCAGGCCCTTGATTTCTTTGGCGGCATCGGCCGAGCGGCCGGCCAGGCTGCGCACCTCGGCGGCCACCACCGCGAAGCCGCGGCCTTGTTCGCCGGCGCGTGCCGCTTCCACCGCGGCGTTCAGCGCCAGGATGTTGGTCTGGAAGGCGATGCCGTCGATGACGCCGATGATGTCGGAGATCTTCTTCGAGCTGGCGTTGATTTCGTCCATCGTGCTGACGACTTGCGAAACCACGTGGCCGCCGCGGGCTGCCACCTCGGCGGCAGACGATGCCAGCTGGTTGGCTTGGCGCGCCGATTCGGCGCTCTGCCTGACGGTGCCGGTGAGCTGCTCCATCGAGGAAGCGGTTTGCTGCAGGTTGGACGCGGTCTGTTCGGTGCGTTCGCTCAGGTCCTGGTTGCCGGTGGCGATTTCACTTGAGGCGGTGGAGATGCTGTCGGTCGATCCACGCACCTGACCGACCAGCTTGCGCAGCGAATTCTGCATGTCGCTCAGGGCATGCAACAGTTCGCCGAGTTCATCGGTGCTTTCGGCGGTGATTCTTTGCGACAGGTCGCCGCTCGCGATGGTGCGCGTCGCTGCCACGGCACGTTGCAAGGGTCCTGTGACCGAATGCGTGATGGCCCAGGCGGTGAACAGGCCCAAGACCAGGCCGCCGGCTGACAGCAGCACCAGGGTGAGCTTGGCGCTTTGCACGCTTTGCTTGACCGCAGCCACTTCGGCGTCCGACGTCTCCACTTGGTATTTCTGGAATGCCGCAATGGCGCCCAGGTAGCTTTCCGAGGCCGGCATCAGTTTGTTGTTCAGCAGTTCGGGCACCGCGGCGCCGTTGCCGCCTTTGATGGCCGCAAAAACCTCTTCACGCGTGGCGATGAAGGCTTTGCGCTTGTCGGCGATATCGGCCATCAAGGTGTGGCCCTTGTCGGTGTCGATGCTCGCCTCGAGCTTCTTTTGCATGACGCCGATCTTCTCGGTCGTTTCCTTCATCAGCGGCTCGAAGTGCGATGCCACATCGGCGCTGCCGCCCGACTTGACGATGGCAATCAGGCGCGCGACGTTGAGGCGGCTGTTGCCCACCCACTCGGTGGCGAGCTGCACACGGTCGTCCATGTCCTGCGCGGCGTTGACGCTGGCTTGGGTCTGAACCAGGCGGATATAACCCAGCCCGGCGATCAGCAGCATGAACGCCAGAACCGCGGCGAACCCGCAGTTGAGCCGTGTGCCGAGTTTGAGGTTATTGAGGTTCATGGTATTTCCTGTCAAGCTTTTGAATCAAAAAGAACTGGCATCAGGCCGGTTGGCGACAAGCGGGGCATCAGTGCCGCGAGCGGCGCACCAAACTGCCGACATCGAGAATCAAGGCCACGCGTCCGTCGCCCATGATGGTGGCGCCCGACACGTCGTTGACCTTGCGGTAGTTGGCTTCGAGGTTCTTCACGACCACCTGTTGTTGGCCGAGCAGCTCGTCCACCAGCAGCGCGATGCGGCCGCCTTCGGCTTCGACCACCACCATGATGCCGCTGGCGTGCTCGAAATCGAGGCGCGGGATGTTGAACACCTGCTCCATTTCCAGCACCGGCATGTACTCGTCGCGGACCTTCACCACGCGGCCCGAGCCGCCACTGGTCTTGACCATTTCTTCCTGCACCTGGAACGATTCGACCACCGAGGACAGCGGCAGGATGTAGACCTCTTCGCCGACACCGACCGACATGCCGTCCATGATGGCCAGCGTCAGCGGCAGGCGCACCGAGACACGCATGCCATAGCCTTCGGCGGAGTCGATGTCCACCGTGCCGCCCAGCGAGAGAATGTTTTTCTTGACCACGTCCATGCCGACGCCGCGTCCCGACACGTCGGTCACGACATCGGCGGTGGAGAAGCCGGGCGCAAAGATCAGGCTCCAGACTTCCGCGTCGGTCATCGAATCGGGTGCCTGGATGCCCTTCTCGCGGGCCTTCTTCAGCAGCTTGTCGCGCGACAGGCCTTTGCCGTCGTCGCGGGCTTCGATGACGATCGAGCCGCCCTGGTGCGACGCGCTCAAGGTGATGGTGCCGGTTTCGGGCTTGCCCTTGGCCACGCGTTCGGCCGGTGTTTCGATGCCGTGGTCGCAGCTGTTGCGCACCAGGTGGGTCAACGGGTCGGTGATCTTTTCCACCAAGCCCTTGTCCAGCTCGGTGGCATCGCCGATGGTCACGAAATCGACCTTCTTGCCGAGCTTGGCGGCCAGGTCGCGCAGCATGCGCGGGAAGCGGTTGAACACCATCGACATCGGGATCATGCGGATCGACATCACCGATTCCTGCAGATCGCGGGTGTTGCGGTCCAGGTCGGCGAGGCCAGCGGCCAGCTGCTGATAGAGAGCCGGGTCCAGCCCTTGTGTGTTCTGCGCCAGCATGGCTTGCGTGATGACGAGTTCGCCGACGAGGTTGATCAGCTGGTCGACCTTTTCGACCGAGACGCGAAGCGTCGAGGCCTCGGCCGCGGTGGTGGCCTTCTCGACCTTGGGTGCAACCGCCCTGATGGGCGGCGCATCGGCCGCAGGTCCCGAGGCCGCCGGCGAGGGCGCTGTGGATCCCGGCGAGCCGGGGGCATCGTCGAAAAAGCCGAAACCTTGTTCTTCGGTCGCCGGCGCCGACACGGGGGTGCCCGGAGCGCCCTCGTGGAATCCGTAGCCCGCGGTCAGCGGCGTCAGCAGAACCTGGTCGCGCGACACGTGGAAGGTGAACAGGTCCAGCAGGTCGTTGTCCGAGCTGCTGGTGCAGACCTTGAAACGCCGAATGCCGTCGGCATGCATGCCGTTGTCCAGCGGCTCGATGGTGCCGAGGTCGGTGATTTCCTTGAACAGGTCGACCAGGTTGTCGGCGTGCTTCGGGTCATCGAGCGGACCGACACGCAGTTCCAGCATGCGCACCTCGCTGTCGGCCGGCGCTGCGAGCACCGACACGGGCACGACTTCAACGTGCTGGGCCGCCGGAGCCGGCACAGAGGCGGGCGCGACCACGGCGGCCGGCGCGGCGCCGGACGACATCAGTCGGATGTTGTTCAGCAATTCGCTGGTGTCGACCACGGCGTCGTCGGCGCCCTGGTGGCGTGCCAGCTGGGCGCGCAAGGCGTCGCCGGCCTGCAGCAGCACATCGACCATGGCCGATGTGGGTTCCAGTTCATGGCGACGCAGCTTGTCGAGCAGCGTTTCCATCTGATGCGTCAGCTCGGCCACATCCTTGAAGCCGAAGGTGGCGGCGCCGCCTTTGATGGAGTGCGCGCAGCGGAAGATGGCGTTCATCTCCTCGTCGTCAGCGGCGCTGACATTGAGCTCAAGCAGCAGCTTTTCCATCCGGTCGAGGTTTTCGCCGGCTTCTTCGAAAAAGACTTGATAGAACTGACTGAGGTCGATGCCAGCGTTCTGAGAGCTGTCGTTAGACGTCTCGCCCATGGCTTACTCCTGGGTGGTTTTGTTATTGAGAGCGAAGCGCGTTCAGCGGACGACTTTCTTGATCACTTCGAGCAGCTTGGCCGGATCAAACGGCTTGACGAGCCAGCCGGTGGCGCCCGCGCTGCGACCGGCCTGCTTCATCTGGTCGCTGGACTCGGTGGTCAGGATCAGGATCGGCGTGGTCTTGAACTTCGGGTTGTCGCGAAGTTTCTTGGTCAGGCTGATGCCATCCATGCGGGGCATGTTCTGGTCCGTCAACACGAGGTCGAAGTCCCGGCCGTTGGTTTTTTCATAGGCGTCCTGGCCGTCCACGGCTTCCGTGACGTTGTAGCCCGCACTTTTGAGGGTGAAGGAAACCATTTGCCGCATGGAGGCGGAATCGTCGACCGCGAGGATTGAATGCATGACTTTCTCCGGATATCTCGATTGAATTTCGGTTGATTGGGCGCGGTCTTTAGAACAACTCGACGGACCCGACGTCCATCTCCGCCTGCGTCACAGGGTTGGGGCGCAACGGAATTTCCTCCATCGCCACTTCACCGTCTTCTTCTTCGGCAAAGGCTTCACGGGCAAGACGATCGACACAGCTGCGGATGCGCTTGTGCGTGTGGTTGATGAGCTGCGACGCCATGTCCTGGAACTGCAGCGCCGTCACCGCACCGCCGAGGTGCTGCATCACGTCGTTGAAGACCAGGTCACTTTCTTCACCGGTGTGGTCGTGTTCGCGCAGCGTGCGGATGTGCTCCGAGGCGCCGTGAAAGCGCTGCATCAGCGTGTCGCAGGCATCGGACAACAGGGTCTGCAGGCGGTCCAGGTCCATGCTGGCCGTCATCAGATGGTCTTGCAAATCGGCGGCTGCCATCAGCGGCATCGTGCTGGCGGCAGACGTTGTCTCAGCGTCGTTCGCATTGTTCGTCGGCATCAGAACTCCACGGGGGTCTGGGGGGGCCGGGCACGGTCGAGCAGCGCCCATTCATGTGTCATTTGTTCGGAGTTTTCGGCATATGGGGTCCGTACATAAGCCCGATGACGGGGAGAAACGCACGGCAATTCGAAAGACTGGTGCTTTCATCACTGCACAAGCGGCTTTTGACAGCCGATCAGAAGGCCCCGCGCGCGGTGCGGACTCATTAGGGATGCACTGAACAAGTCCACGCCGTGCGCGGCGGGGCTTTTGCGGGATGAGCCGTGAGGCGCGGCCCAGGGTTCGGGCTTTCTGCCCGGACCCTGGGTTGCAACGAAGCGGATCGCCCGCAAAACCACGCCCCCTGCGGGGTTCGGCCCAAAACGGGCGATTTGCTCTACCCAAGTCACTTGCGTGTGCCTTCAGGCACACGACGCGCGACGTTGGCAAGCAACTCATCCCGTTTTGGACCGAACGCGCATGGCGCGGACTTGTTCAGTGCATCCTTAGGCCTGTCCCTTGGCATACTGCAGAGCATGTCGCCACCTCTTGCCGAAAGCCGCTTGCGCGTGCTGCACCTCGAAGACTCTGAGCTGGACCATCAGCTCACGGTCGCCCATTTGCGCCGTGCCGGGTTGACGGTGGACGCCGTCCGGGTCGACTCGGAGGCCGAATTCCTGCAGGCCCTGCAGCCGAATCAGGAATGGGACGTGATCATTTCGGACTACAACCTGCCCGGTTTTTCCGGGCTGGTGGCTCTGGATCTGCTGAAAGCCAGTGCACGCACCGTTCCGTTCATCCTGGTGTCAGGAGAAATCGGCGAAGACACCGCGGTGGAGGCCATGCGCAACGGGGCCAGCGACTATCTGCTGAAAAACAACCTGGCGCGTCTGGTGCCCGCCACCTTGCATGCGGTCGAGGCCCACGAGGTGCAACTGGCGCGGCTGCGGGCCGACCGCGAATTGGGCGAATCCAAGCAGCGTGTGCACGAATTGGCACAGCATTTGCAGACCAGCGTCGAAGCCGAACGCGCCGCCATCGCACGCGAAATTCACGACGACGTGGGGGGCTCGCTCACCGCGCTCAAGTTCGATCTGGCCTGGATCGCTCGCCATTCTGATTCGGAGGAGGTTTTGCAACGTGTCAATTCGGCCATCGAGACGGTTTCGCACGCCATCGAGGCCAGCCAGCGGGTGATGCACAACCTGCGCCCAGCCATCCTCGAACAAGGCTTGGTGGCGGCGCTGCAATGGATGACCAACCGTTTCGAGCGGCGCACCGGCGTCACCTGCGAGTTTCGCTGCCGCCACAGCCACCTGACGCTGCCGGCCGGCGTGCCGCTGGTGGCTTACCGCACGGCTCAGGAAGCGCTCACCAACGTGTCCAAGCATGCGCAGGCCACCCACGTGCAGATCGACCTGTCGCTGGCCGGCAAGGTGCTGTCGCTCGAAATCAGCGACAACGGGCGCGGCTTCAGCCAAGAGGACCTGGCCAAGGCACGCTCGTTCGGCATCCGCGGGCTGCACGAACGCGCCGGCACGGTGGAGGGCTGGGTGGACTTGAGCACCGGGCCGGATGGCACGACACTGATTTTGTCGATCCCGCTGCAGTCCGCCGAAATGGCGGATGCCGAAACCGACGAGTTGTCGAATTCGTTCGATCCCACTTTCTGGGGGGACCTGTGATGGAATTTGCACTTCAAACTGTGTTGCCATGATCAAAGTCATTCTTTGCGACGACCACGCGCTGATCCGGCGCGGTATTCGAGACACGCTGTCCGATGCATCGGACATCGAAGTCATCGGAGAGGCCGGCGACTACGGTGAATTGCGCACCTTGCTGCGCACCACCGGCGAATGTGACGTGCTGGTGTTGGACATCAACCTGCCTGGGCGCAGCGGCCTGGACGTGCTGCACACCCTGAAGGACGAAGGCACGACGATGCGCGTGCTGGTGGTGTCGATGTACCCCGAAGACCAGTACGCCATCCGCGCGCTGCGCGCCGGCGCCTACGGCTACGTCAACAAGGGCGGCGATCCGGCCTTGATCGTGGCCGCAGTGCGCACCGTGGGCCAGGGCCGCAAGTACGTCACCCCCGAGATCGCCCAGATGCTGGTCGAAAGCCTGACGGTGCCGACCTCGGAGACCGCCCACGACAAGTTGTCGGATCGTGAGCTGCAAACGCTGGTGATGATCGCGTCCGGCAAACGCCTGTCCGACATCGCCACCGAACTCACGCTGAGCCCCAAGACGGTGAGCGTCTACCGCGCCCGCGTGCTGGAAAAGCTGGGCCTCTCGAACAACTCCGAGATGACCGTCTACGCCATCCGTAACGGCTTGGTCGGCGGGGCGTAGTCGGACGAGCGCAGCGAAGTCCCCATCAAGCAACGCCCAAGGGACCGGCTTTGCCGGCCCGATGGGTGGGTCTTGCAGGCCGCGGCGTCGCAGTGCTACGCCTCTTCGCCAGGCACATCACGTCCACTGGAGGTGATGTGTCCGGGCTCAGCCCCTCGGGGGCAGGAGCGAAGCGACTGGGGGGCCTAGAACCCCAGGCTGGCGAGCAGGTCGTCGACTTCGCCCTGATTCGTCACCACGTCGGTCCGGCCTTCCGGGTTCACCACCGGGCCTTGCAGCAGCGACTTCTCGACCTTTTCGGCTTGTTCCGGTGGGGCGGCTT
>DASQOS010000488.1:0-7284 GCA_035644375.1 Rhizobacter sp. | reverse complement strand
CGAACTCGAACACATGTACGTGGACAACGCGGCGATGCAACTGGTCAAGGCGCCCAAACGGCTGGACGTGATCGTCACCGGCAACATGTTCGGCGACATCCTCAGCGACGAAGCAGCGATGCTCACCGGATCGATCGGCATGCTGCCTTCAGCTTCATTGAATGCGAAGAACCAGGGGCTGTATGAGCCCAGCCACGGCTCGGCTCCGGACATCGCGGGCAAGAACCTGGCGAACCCGTTGGCCACCATTCTTTCGGCCGCGATGATGCTGCGCTTCAGCCTGAACCAGGAGGCTGCGGCCAAACGCATCGAAGCTGCGGTCAAATCGGTGCTGGCGCAGGGGCTGCGAACCACCGACATTCACAGCCAGGGCACGACACTGGTGGGCACACGCGAGATGGGTGACGCGGTGGTGGCGAGCCTAAAAGCGCAGTCCTGAATGGCTGTCCGGTCATTCGGGCCCCGCAACGATGAAATTTCAAACGAGACGAAGACGATAGGAACGAAGATGGCAACGCGATTGGTTGGCCTGGTGGGCTGGCGCGGCATGGTGGGTTCGGTCTTGATGGACCGCATGGCCCAGGAAAACGACTTTGCGCTGATCGAGCCGCTGTTTTTCAGCACCAGCGACGCGGGCGGCAAGGCGCCTGCCTACGCCAAGAATGAAACCACGCTGCAAGACGCCTACAACGTCGAAGCGCTGAAGCGTTGCGACATCGTCATCACCGCGCAAGGCGGCGACTACACCAGCGAGGTCTTTCCCAAGCTGCGGGCCGCTGGTTGGAACGGGCATTGGATCGACGCTGCATCCACGTTGCGCATGGAAAAAGATGCCGTCATCATCCTGGACCCGGTCAATCTGCCGGTGATCAAGAAGGCTCTGGCCGAGGGCGGCCGCAACTGGATCGGCGGCAACTGCACGGTCAGTTGCATGTTGATGGGTGTGGGTGCGCTGTACAAGGCCGGTCTCGTCGAGTGGATGTGCACGCAGACCTATCAGGCAGCGTCGGGCGGTGGCGCGCAACACATGCGTGAGCTGCTGACCCAGTTCGGCACGCTGAACGCCGAAGTGAAATCGCTGCTGGCCGACCCGAAGAGCGCCATTCTGGAGATCGACCGCAAGATCATCGGCAAGCAGCGCGACTTGACCGAAGCGCAGACTGCCAACTTCGGCGTGCCGCTGGGCGGCAGCTTGATCCCGTGGATCGACAAGGACCTGGGTGATGGCGTCAGCAAGGAAGAATGGAAAGGCGGCGCCGAAACCAACAAGATACTCGGCCAAGGTGCAGCCTTTGGCACTGCGGCCGTGCCGGTCGACGGCTTTTGCGTTCGCATCGGCGCCATGCGCTGTCACAGCCAGGCCTTGATGTTCAAGCTGAAGAAGAACCTGCCGCTGGCCGATATCGAATCCATGATCGCCAGTGACAACGCCTGGGTGAAAGTGGTGCCGAATACACGTGAGGCCAGCATTCGCGATCTGACGCCCGTCAGCGTGACGGGCACGATGACGATTCCCGTCGGACGGCTGCGCAAGATGGCCATGGGGCCGGAATATCTGGGCGCGTTCACGGTCGGCGATCAGTTGTTGTGGGGCGCCGCAGAGCCTCTGAGGCGCATGCTGCGTATCCTGATCGCGGCGTGATCCGGAGTGCCCAATGGGTCGTTATACGTTGTTGTGTTGCAACAGGGGCTTTCTCCTGAACCCGCGAATTCAGGCTTCACCCGAATGTCAGCCATTGCATGAGCTTGTCAGTGTATCTAGTTGATGTTATTGTGATTTCTACGCTTACGTCTGGGATGTATGTGAGTCGCGTCGACAACAACTCCGAATGCTGTGGGGGCTCGCTCGCTTCCACCCCCTCCAATTTTGGGAGACGCCTTGATTAAAAACTCGCTATACGCAGGACGCTTTGCGCTGACCGCGATGGCCGCCGCCACCTTGTGGCTCGTCGCTTCTGACGCGCGTGCACTGGGCCTCGGAGCCCTGGCAGTGCAATCTTCGCTGGGCGAAACACTGCGTGCTGAGATTGACGTGACCAGCCTCACGCCGGAGGAAGCTTCCAACCTGAACATCCGTGTGGCGCCCCCGGAGTCTTACCGTGCCGCTGGAGTCGACTACAACCCTGTGTTGCCTGGAACCACGGCGGTACTCGAGCGTCGAGCCGATGGACGTCCTTACCTGAAGGTCGCCAGCGACCGTGCGGTGCAAGAGCCGTTTGTCGATGTGATTCTGGAAATCTCCTGGTCCACCGGCCGCTTGGTGCGCGAATACACCTTGTTGTTCGATCCACCGAACAGCCGCAACCAGGCGTCGACGACGACCCCGGCGCCCGCGACGGCGCCTGCCATTTCGCCCGCACCGGTGCCGCCTGCAGCAGCCCCCCGCGCGGCCGAAAGCAAACCCGCTGCGACCAAGCCGCCCGTTGCCGAAGCACCGCCCCCTGCCGAGCCGCCGCGCAAGTCGGTTGCCAAACCTTCTGCGGCCCCGTCCGTGGCCAGCACCGAGCCGGGCCCCGGCGTCGACGAGTACAAGGTTCACTCCGGCGACTCGTTGTCGCGCATTGCCGGCAAAGCCCAGCGCCCCGGCGTTTCACTGGACCAGATGCTGGTGGCGCTTTTCCAGGCCAATCCACAGGCCTTCCTGGGCGAGAACATGAATCGCCTGAAGTCCGGCGTGCTGCTGTCTGTGCCGTCCGCCGACGTGGCCAAGGCCATTACCCCGGCCGACGCCAGACAACTGATTCAAGCCCAAAGTGCCGATTTCGGGGCCTATCGGCAGCGCCTGGCCGGTGCCGTGCCCGAGGCCAAGACCGATGGCTCGGCGCGCCAGGCCAGCGGCAAGGTTCAGAGCACCGTGGAAGACCGCAAACAAGCGGCCGCTCCCGCACCTGACAAGCTCACGCTCAGCAAAGGCGCCGGTGCCAAGGCTTCGGCACCCGAAGAGCGTTTGTCGAAGGAGCGTGAAAAGAAGGACACCACGGCACGCGTTGCCGAATTGACGAAAAACGTTGACGAGCTGAAGAAGCTGTCTGGCGCGTCGGCGGCTGCATCGGGGCGCGCCGCGCCTGTGGTTCCGGCCGCACCGACGCCTGCCGCACCGGTGCCGCCCACGGTGGCTGTGCCGCCGGTGGTAGCCGTTGCGCCGCCGCCGCCACCCCCGCCGCCGCCTCCTCCTCCCGCGCCCGCTCCGGCCCCCGTGCCGCCGCCGTCGGCGCCAGCTGTCGCAGCAGCATCTGAACCCGCGGCTGCAAGCGCGGCGGCTGCGGCTGCAGCTGCTTCACATCCTGCGGTGGCAGCGGCCCCGGCGCCCGCACCGACAGAGAGTGCATCGGGCTCGATGTGGGAAGACAACCCGTTGCTGCTGGCGGCTGGCGGCGTCCTGATCGCGCTGCTCGCCGGGTTTGGTATCTATCGCTTCATGAAGCGTGCCAAAAAAGACAGCGGCGAAACCTCGTTCCTTGAAAGCCGCCTGCAACCCGATTCATTCTTCGGGGCCAGCGGCGGTCAGCGCATTGACACCCGCGACGCCAGCGGCGCGTCGTCCTCGATGAGCTACTCGCTGAGCCAGCTCGATGCCATTGGCGACGTCGATCCGGTGGCCGAAGCCGACGTGTATCTGGCCTATGGCCGCGACCTGCAGGCCGAAGAAATCCTCAAGGAAGCGATGCGCGCGAGTCCTGAGCGCCTGGCCATTCGCACCAAGCTCCTGGAGGTGTATGCGAAGCGTCGCGACACCAAGGGCTTCGAGCTGCTGGCCACGCAGTTGTTTGGCTTGACCAACGGCCAGGGCGAAGACTGGGCGAAGGCGCAAGAAATCGGCCTTCAGATCGACCCCGAAAATCCGCTGTATCAGCCGGGCGGCGCGCCGGCCTTGAACGAAGGCGAGGGCCGTCCTTCTGCTGAACTGCTGGGCGCCAGCACCATGCCGCAGTCGGTGCTGCCGTCGCCTTCCGAGTTTGGCGCCAGCGGCAATGCCAGCAGCGGCTTCGATACCACTGCGTCCGGCTCCTCGGTGGACCTGGATCTTGATTTGGGCTCGTCGGAGGCCGTTTCCGCTCCGGTATTCCAGTCGCCAGAGCGCACCCAGCCGATTCCCGTTGATGAAGAAGCGCCATCGCTGAACGACATGAGTTTCAACTTGCCGCCGGTGGCCGCGCCGGCGCCGTCGGTGCCGAACACAGGTTCCATGGACTTCGACCTGGGCAGCATTTCCCTCGATCTGGGCGATTCGACGGTGCCGGTGCCAACCGCCAAGCCAGCGCCAGCACCGACCGCTCCCGCGTCGACCGATTTCGGTACGGTGGATCTGGAGCAAGGCGCCGACGATGGTGCAGACCCGATTGCGCGCAAGCTCGAACTGGCTGAAGAGTTCCGGCAGATCGGTGACACCGAGGGTGCGCGTGACTTGCTCCAAGAAGTCATCACCAAGGCCAGCGGTTCGGTCAAATCGCGTGCGCAGGCGATGCTCGACGAGCTGGGCTGACGCATCCGGACCGGCCTTCTCCTTCTGTGTCTGCCGCAGATGCGGCGCTTGAGGTCGGTGTGAGGCTCGCCCTCGGCATCGCTTACCGTGGGCAGGCCTACAGCGGCTGGCAACGTCAGCTGAACCTGCCTACCGTGCAGGGCATCCTCGAAGACGCTCTGGCTCGGTTTGCAACGCTACCCGTTCCCAGCGTGTGCGCCGGGCGCACCGATGCCGGCGTGCACGGCCTGAACCAGGTGGTGCATGTCGACGCTCCGGTAGAACGCGAACTGGCTTCCTGGGTGCGTGGTGTGAATCGCTTCTTGCCGGATGACATCGCCGTTCAGTGGTGCCGTTCGGTCCACGCGGAGTTTCATGCCCGCTACAGCGCGCTGGGACGGCGATATACCTATGTCCTGCTGGAGTCTGCGGTGCGCCCTTCGATGGAGTCTGGCGCGGCAGGCTGGGTGTTTCGGCCGCTCGACGCCGAGGCCATGCGTGCCGCTGCAGCAGCGCTGATTGGCGAACACGATTTCAGTGCCTTCCGGTCGGCCGAATGCCAGGCGGCGTCACCTGTCAAAACCCTGCACCGCATCGACATCCGCCGTTGCGGTGCCTACTGGCGTTTTGACTTCGACGGAAGCGCCTTTCTGCACCACATGGTCCGCAACATCATGGGCTGCCTGGTGGCGGTCGGAACGGGGCGACACCCACCGGCCTGGCTGGCGGATGTGCTGGTGTCGCGCCAACGCGTGAACGCCGCGCCGACCTTCTCGGCCGCCGGCCTGTACTTTGTCGGCCCGTACTACGATGCGCCACTGGACCTTCCTTCGCACACCCCGGCCATGGACTGGCTGCCCCATTGATCCCATGCCATGAACTCGCGCACCCGAATCAAGATTTGCGGGCTGACCCGTGAAGCCGATGTCGATGCAGCCGTCTCGGCGGGTGCCGACGCGGTTGGCTTCGTGTTCTATGCAGGCAGCCCGCGTTGCATCGGCCTGGCCCGGGCGAGTGAGCTGGCGCGCCGCCTGCCGCCCTTCGTCACGGCGGTGGGGCTGTTCGTGAATGCAGCGCCCGTCGCCATCGATGCGGCCCTGCAAGCCATCCCGAGCCTGCTGCTGCAATTTCACGGCGATGAGTCGGCAGCGGACTGCGAGCGCGCCGGTCGGCCCTACCTGCGAGCGGCACGCATTTCACCAGGCTTCGATTTGTTAGACTTCGCCGCTCAACACCCGCACGCCCAAGGGCTGTTGCTCGATGCACACGTCGAGGGCTATGGCGGCGGTGGAAAGGTCTTCGATTGGTCACTCGTTCCTCACAACGTGCCGCATCCGGTCGTTTTGTCTGGTGGGTTGCATGCCGCAAATGTGACGGCCGGCATTCTTCAGGTACGTCCCTGGGCGGTTGACGTCAGTTCCGGCGTCGAGACTGCCAAGGGCATCAAGGACCCATCGGCCATCCAGCGGTTTTGCGAGGCCGTCCGCGAAGCGGATGCCCGGATGGCCGCCACCTCCACCTGAATCGAGTCACCCATGTTGAATTACCGTCAGCCCGACGCACGCGGGCATTTCGGCCCTTATGGCGGAACCTTTGTCGCAGAGACGCTGATCCACGCACTGGACGAGTTGAAGGACGCTTACGCCCAGGCGCTGGCCGACCCGTCTTTCCTGGCTGAATTTCACAGCGAACTGGCCCACTTCGTCGGCCGCCCCAGCCCCATCTACCACGCGGCCCGAACCAGCCGCGAACTCGGTGGCGCACAGATCTACCTGAAGCGCGAAGACCTGAACCACACCGGCGCGCACAAGGTCAACAACACCATCGGGCAAGCCTTGCTGGCACGCCGCATGGGCAAGCGGCGCGTCATCGCCGAGACCGGTGCCGGACAGCATGGCGTGGCCACGGCGACGATTTGTGCGCGCTACGGCATGGAATGCGTGGTCTACATGGGCAGCGAAGACGTGAAGCGCCAGTCGCCCAACGTCTACCGCATGCACCTGCTCGGCGCCAAGGTGGTGCCGGTCGAGAGCGGCTCCAAGACGCTGAAAGACGCGCTCAACGAAGCCATGCGCGACTGGGTGACGCACATCGAAAACACCTTCTACATCATCGGCACGGTGGCCGGCCCGCACCCGTATCCGGCGATGGTGCGCGATTTCCAGCGCGTGATCGGCGATGAATGCCTGGTGCAGATGCCCGAAATGATCGGCCGCCAGCCCGATGTCGTGATTGCCTGCGTGGGCGGGGGCAGCAACGCCATGGGCATCTTCTATCCCTACATCGAGCACACGGGCACGCGCTTGATCGGGGTGGAAGCGGCAGGGCAGGGTTTGGCGTCGGGCAGGCATGCGGCCAGCCTGACTGCCGGATCGCCCGGCGTGCTGCACGGCAACCGCACGTATCTGCTGCAAGACGAGAACGGCCAGATCATCGAAACCCATTCCATCTCGGCCGGGCTCGACTATCCGGGCGTGGGCCCCGAGCACGCGTACCTGAAGGACATCGGCCGCGCCGAGTACGTGGGCATCACCGATGCCGAAGCCTTGAAGGCCTTTCACCACCTGTGCCGCACCGAAGGCATCATCCCGGCGCTCGAATCGTCGCATGCGATGGCCTACGCGATGAAGCTGGCGCCGACCCTGCGGCCGGATCAACACCTGCTGGTCAATCTGTCAGGCCGCGGCGACAAGGACATCGGTACCGTGGCCGACCTGTCGGGCGCCGAATATTTCGACCGGCCTTCGCAGGCTGGACGCAGCGTCAAGGGCGCTGTATGAGCCGCATCCAAGCCACCATGTCGGCACTGAAGGCGAAAGGCC
>DASQOS010000487.1:0-2418 GCA_035644375.1 Rhizobacter sp. | reverse complement strand
TTCGGCCAGTCGGCCAGTTCGGGATAGGCGCCCGAGACGAACAGTGCAGCAAGCACGCCGCCCAGTCCCGCAAACGCGCCGGCGATCGTGAAGGCAGCGAGCCGGGCTCGCCACAGAACGACGCCCAGGAAGCTCGTGCGGCTCTCGTTATCGCGGATCATGCGCAGCGTGTGGCCAAACGGGCTCGCCGAGATGTGGCGGAGAGCCAGGAGACCGAGCACCGCCACAATCGCGCAGAATTGGTAAAGATGCAGCTGCGAAGCGAGCTCGAAGCCGAATATCTCACGGCGCGGGATGCCGCCGCGCAGTCCCTGGTCGCCGCCGGTGAGGCTCTGCCAGGAGATGATGATGCTGTAGAACAGCATCTGCACCGCGAGCGTGATGAAGGCGAAGTAGTCCGTGGTGAGGCGCACGCAGATTGCGCCGACGCAGAGCGCGGCAAATGTCGTGATCAAGACCGCAAGCACGGCTGCGACAGGCAGCGACAGGTTCGTCATCTGCATCGTCAGCGCGAAGGCGTAGGCGCCCAGCCCGTAGAACATGCCGTGGCCGAATGAAACCATGCCTGCGTTGCCGACCAGCAGGTTCAGCGAGGTCGCAAACAGCGCCATGGCGCTCAGGCGGATGACGAAATCTTCGAAGGCCGGGCTGCGATGGAACAGCGGAATCGCCAGCACGACGATCAGGGCAATGGCAGCGATCGTAGCATCGCGCAGCGCGGGGCGTCCCTTCATGACCGACGACCGAACAGGCCTTGCGGGCGAACGAGCAGGACGGCGATCATCACGATGTAGATCAGCCCGTCGGTGAATTTGGGGAACGCGATCGTGCCGAAGCCACGGACCATGCCGATCAGCAGCGCCGAAACCAGTGCTCCCGCGATCGAGCCCATGCCGCCGATCACCGTGACGATGAAGCTCTCGATCAGGATCGAGAAGCCCATCCCAGGCGACAGCGAGCGCACGGGGGCGGCGAGCGCGCCGGCGAGGCCGGCCAGCCCGCCACCGACGGCGAAGACGATCGCGAACAGCAGTGTCGTATTGACACCCAGCGCCGAAACCATCTGCGGGTTGATCGCGGCGGCGCGCACCGTCTTGCCGAGCCGCGTCATCGAGAGGCCGAGACCAAGCACGATCGCGATCAGCGCGGCGATGCCGATCAGCACGGCGTAAAAGGGCGGCACGACGCCGCCCGCGATGAAGAGCGGCGGAACCTGGAAGGCAAGCGGCATTCCCATGGCGTGGAACTCGGGGCCCCAGACGATCTTCACGAGGTCGTCAAAGATCAGCACCACGGCATAACAGATCAGGAGCTGCATCAGCACGTTGGAGCCGTAGACGCGACTGATCAGGGCGCGCTCAAACAGCACGCCGAACAGCGCCATCGAGAGCGCTCCCGCTAGAACCGCAAGAGTGTAGCTGTCGGTCGCGGCCAGCGCGGAATAGGCGACATAACCGCCCAGCATGTAGAAGGTGCCGTGGGCGAAGTTCACGATCTTCAGCACGCCGAAGATCAGGGTCACACCCGCGGCAACGAGGAACAGCAACATGCCCACGATCAGGCCGCTGGTGGCTTGGGTGACCACGCAGGCAGACGTTGTGAGGCAGGCGCCGAGCGCGTCGAGGTCCATCGGAACTCAGATGTACTTCTGCTGCTTCTTCCACTCCGTCTCAAGCTCGATGATCTTGCCCCAATCGGCGGTCTTCACATCGACGATGAACGGCTCCTTCGGCGTGGTTTGGCCCCAGCCTATGGCGTAGCCGATCGTCGTGTGGTCGTCGCGCATGGTGATCGTCCCGTCGGCGCCGAACGGCGTGTTGACCTTCATGCCCGTGAGCGCGGCGGCCAGGGCCTTGGCGTCGAGCGAGTTGGCCTGCTTGATGGCCTGCTCATAGAACTGCATCGCCAGAGAGTTTTGCCACGACCAGTTGGTCGGCCGATCATTCCACTTCTTGAGGTAGGCTTGGCCCCATTCCTTGTTGGCGGGCGTATTCGGGAAGGTCTCGAGGTAGCGCGTCGCCGACTGAATGCCGGCTGGCAGATTCTTGATGGCGGCCAGCACGGGATAGTCGACGTTGGGCGTCGCCACCGTCATCTGCGCGAATAGCGCATAGACGTTGCCCTGGTTCACGAACGCCGAGAGATCGCCGGCATAGAGGAGCGTAAACAGAGCCTGCGGCTTGGCCTGGATCAACTTGGTGATGACTTCAGTGAAGTCGGGCTGGCCGAGCTTGGGCCAAGCCTCGGTGATGAGCTCGACGTCCGGCTTGAACTGCTTGAAGAACTGCAGGTACTGCGCCGTTGTGTCGCGACCGTAGGCGTAGTCCGGCGAGCAGGTCGCCCATTTGTTGAGTTTCTTGGCATTCGCGTAGTCGGCGAGATAGATGCTCCCGGCCACTGCATCATGCACGCCCTGGC
>DASQOS010000486.1:0-4349 GCA_035644375.1 Rhizobacter sp. | reverse complement strand
GCACGGCTTCAACGCGGACTACCGGCCGAGCTACCGCAAGCAGGCTGCCGAGGACGGGTGGCAGCGCTGCATCGCCTGGTTCAAGGCGAACGGCGTGGCCTGATGCGTGTGCGGTACAGGGGGCCGGTTCTGCGCACGGCTTCAGCGCACCACCAGCACCGGAATCTTGCTGTGCGTCAGCACCTTGGTGGTTTCGCTGCCGAGCAGCAGCGCGGTGACACCGCGCCGTCCGTGCGAGGCCATGACGATCAGGTCGCAGTCTTGGCTTCTGGCGTGGTCGATGATGGCCTCCCATGCATGCAAAGCCTCCTCGGTGTGCGCCTCGCACGGCACGCCGGCCAACGCGCAGGCGTCACCGACCTCCTTGACGCGTGCCACTGCGAGGCGTTCCTGCACATCAAAAAATTCTTGCGGCGGCGTCGGCTGCATTTCAGAGATGGTGCTGTAAGGAAAGGGCTCCTTGACGCTCAAGACAAAAATCTTGGCACCGATCGATGTGGCCAGCCCGATGGCGCTTTGAACCGCCTTTTTCGTGATGTCCGAACCGTCGGTGGGAAGCAGAATGCGCTTGAACATGGCGACACCTCTGTGGAGTTGCGAGTGTTCTTAAGTTATTCCGCAATGCGACCGGGGTCAACCGTTGGGTGCGGGCCAAGAACGGGCGTGCCAGCCGGCATGCGCATTGCAGGGCATATCTCGCATGTGACGCCTGACATCCCAATGCCATTGCGAGATTTTGAAGACTCCACCCTGTGGCGCATCAGCGCCTTCGAGCGCATGCGTTTGCAAACCGGCAGCAGCGGCTTTGCGCGGCTGGAAGGCCCGACGGTCTTGCCGACGACTTTGCTGGCCGACCTGCAAAATTTGCAAGGCGATTTGTTTCGGGGCGATGTCCTGGACATCATGGCCGTCTGCCTGCGGCACCGCGAAGCCGCACTGATGTGCCTGCAGCATGAGCAACTGGTGTGGCCGGTGACCCTGTTTCCCTCGCAGATGCTGTACCACTCGCCACGCGACATGGCCGAGGCCTCAGTGAACGGCCTGGCCTCGCTGAAGGTGCTGACCGTCGAACCACCCGGGGTCAAGCCGCCGGGCCACTGGATGCACGAGCGTGTCGCCCATGTCGATCAATACCGGCCGTTGGTGCCCTTGTTGTGGTCCATGGCCTTGCATGGACCGCGCGGCAATGTGTTGTCTGAAATCGGCGGACGCTCGAACTATCGAGCCGTCAACGGCCTCGATGGCGAACTGCCCAAGGTGACCGGTGCGTTGGGCTCGGCGGTTCAGCGCCTGCGCCGCGAATCCTCTTCACTGCGCGACATCGCGTCCTGGCCGGGGATGAGTGTCGAGCGTGCCAACCGCTTGCTGAACGCGATGTACCTGTCAGGCAACCTGATGGTGATTCGTACCCAGTCGACCGCGCCGCCGCGGCCTTACTTCGGGGCCGGCTCTGCAGGCAAAAACAAGACGCGTCGCTGAAGGGCTGTGCTGTTCAACGTTCTACCAGCCGCGACGGCCATCCCAGCGTGGGTCGTGGTAATCACGGTGCGGAGGCGGCGAACCGTAGGCGGGTTCAACGATCACCGCACGACGGTAACGTGGCACCGGGACGATCACACAAGCGCTGAGCAATTGGCTGGCAAGCAGGACAGCGACCACGCCCAGCATGCGCCGACTCGATAGTTCTTTCAGTTTCATCGTCAACTCCTTGAATGCCACAAGTAGCAGCAGTGCGTCTTTCAACGGCGGGCACGGCAGCCCTGTTGACGCACGCACGTTGCTGCCGCGTAAAGCTCGGCGCGCCGGTTCGGACCGTAGGCGCGGTCCGACACAAAGTGTCGTGTCTGTTGACTGTCGAGGCGCCGTGATCTCTGGTGTGATCGCAATGCTTTGGACCTGTCCCCGATCGGACTCGCCTGGCTGCGCGGCGCAGACGCGCGCGCCTGCAAGCCGTTCAATCAACGCTGCACATGACATCGCTGCTCCACATTTCAGACACTCACTTCGGCACCGAAACGCAGCCGGTGGCGGATGCGCTGGTGCGATTCGCCAAGGAGAAAAAGCCCCAGCTTCTGGTGTTGTCGGGCGACATCACGCAACACGCACGTGCCAGCCAGTTCCAGGCTGCAGGCAGGTTCATCGATCGCCTTGACATTGCCCAAAGAATCGTGCTGCCGGGCAACCACGACCTTCCGTTGCTGAATCTGCCGGCGCGGCTGTTCTGGCCTCTTGCCGTTCATCGACGCACATTCGGCGATCTGCTGGAGCCGATCTTCGAGTCTGCGGACCTGCTCGTAATGGGTGTGAACACCACGCGTTGGTATCGTCGATGCGACGGCGAGGTCTCACGTGGCCAGATCGAGCGCATCGCGCATGTGCTCGAGCACGCCTCGGGAAATCAGCTTCGCGTGGTGGTGGTGCATCAGCCGGTGGTTGTCACCAAGCCGCAAGACCAGAAGCATTTGCTGCATGGCCACGCAAGCGCCGTGCAGGTGTGGGTGCACGCGGGCGTCGACCTGATCCTGGGAGGGCATGTTCACCTGCCCTACGTGGTGCCGCTGCACCGCCGGTTTGACGATTTGCCCAAGACCGCTTGGGCCGTTCAGGCCGGCACGTCGGTGTCGTCAAAAACGCGGCCGGAAGCGGCCAACTCGGTCAACCTGATTCACTACACGGGTGGCAAGACGCGCCGCAGCGCGCTGGTCGAGCGATGGGATTACGTGGCGGCGCAAAAGCGCTTTCAGCAGATCGAGGGCAACGAGCTCAATTTTCACGACTTTGCGCCGCAGCCCGATGCACGCAGCGATGAAGAAGAATTCGACGAATGAGGCGCCGCCGCCCGTGAAGCCTGGATGGCGCCTGGTCAATTCACGCCGCCGTGTTTTCGCAGTTCTTCGCACTGCGCGTGGTGGCTGAACTTGGGCTGCTTGCATTGCGTCTGCATGCAGTAAACGAGCGAGAAATTGCTGCGGCCTGAGCACATCGCACGCGGATTCTCCGGCACGGCAGGTGCCGGGCGTTTGCTGCGCGAGACGACGCTCTCGGGGGGCTTGACAGGGGTCGAGACGAACTCTTTCGTGGTGGTCATCCGCCCTTCGTCGGCGGCCTCGTCGGCCACGGGTGCCGCCGCCGATGCGGGCGCCGCAGCGGCCATCGCCGCACGCGCCGGTGGCGCCACCACGGTGGCCGCGGCAGGCGCGGCTGCGGTCACGGGCGCCGGCTTCACCGCCAGCACTGAGGCGCTGGCCGGCGCGGCGCTGGCGGATGCCGCCTGGGGTGCGGAGCTTGGCGCTGGCACGGCGGCGGACGCGGCCGGGGCCTGCGCGCCCGAAGCAGGTTCCGAGGCCCGTGGCGTCGGTTGCGCAGCTTGAGGCGCCGGCAGTGCCATCGTTTGCTGCGCCGGTTCGTTGTTGATGCTGGAGATCCAGTACCACGCAGCCGCGCCCACCGCGCCCAGCACGAGCACCACGGCGACCCAGCGCCAGCCGCGCAGTGAACGGTCCAGATCAGCGCTTGGCGGATGGAACTGCGGGGTCTGCGCGGCGCCGAAGGCGAGACCGCTGTCGGCCTGGCCGGAGGCCGAGGCGGCCGAGAAGAGCGATGCTGCAGGGGCTTCGGCTGACAGTGCGGTGTGCGGTTCCAGAGCCAGTTGGAACGCGGCCACGCTGTGCAGGCGCTGCGCCGGGTTGACGGCCAGGGCACGGTCCAGGGCGGCCAGAAATTCGGTGCTGTAGCGCAAGCCGGGCAAGGCAGACGACAGCGTTTTGACGCTCACGGACAGCGGCGCCATGCGGTCGCCGGCGGCACGCAGCATGGCCGGCAAGGGAGGCCTGCCGATGATCGCCTCGTGAACCACCGCGGCCAGCGAATACAAGTCGGTCCACGGACCGAACTGGGCCGGATCGGTGCGGCCGCTTTGCAACTCCAGCGGCGCATAGTCCATCGGGCCGGGCTGCGGCTTGACGGGTGTCTGGCGGTTCTTCGTGTCGATGGCGCGGCGCACGCCGCCGAGCCCCAGCAAGACCGGCCGGCCATCCTTGCGAAGAAGGATGCTGCTGGGCGAAAGGTTGAGATGCTGCCACGACACGGCATGCAGCGTTTGCAGGGCGCCCAGCACACCAAACAGCATGGCGCGCAACCAGGCTTCGTCGGGCGGGTGGCCCATGGCCTGCAATTCCGCTGCGAGCGATTGGCCGGCGTAGAACGGCATCATGCTGTAGGCGGTGTCGTTGGCTTCCCACAGGCGCGTCACGCGGGCCAGCGACGGATGGTCCAGCCGCGAGAGCAACTCTGCTTCGCGCAAAAAGGTGTTCAGCCCCTTGGTGAAGGCGCTGGCGCAGCTGGCAGAG
>DASQOS010000485.1:0-3379 GCA_035644375.1 Rhizobacter sp. | reverse complement strand
GCGATGGCCGATTTCGTGGACATGCACGACATCGGCGACATGCTCGTGCACGCCGGCTTTGCCGACCCGGTGATGGACCAGGAAACGCTGACCCTCAGCTGGCCAAGCCCGCAAGCCTTGCTGGCCGAATTGCGCTCGCTCGGCGGCAACGCATCGCCCGATCGCTTCGCCGGGCTCAGAACCCCACGCTGGCGCGAGCGCTTGCTGAGTGAATTGGCATCGCTTGCACAGGCGGATGGGCGGATTCAATTGCGTTTCGAGATTGCCTACGGGCATGCCTTCAAAGTGGCGCCACGGACATCGAAGAGCACACAAACCTCGGTTTCTCTGGACCAGATGCGTGCGTTGGTGCGCACCCGAACCCACCAAAGCTGACTCAGGTCAGAAGTTGTGAACGCCTGCGTTAAACTCGTGGGTTTGAAAAACGGGTTGGCCAAAGCGCGTGCGCTGGCTTGGCTCGACCTGTGCTTCTGATCAACATGCCGGCATGACGCGGCTGGAGCAATAGCAGTATGTCCGCAACCATATCGTCCCCTGCATGGCCTCCCGGTGCACCCCGGTTTGCCTTTTATCTGGGACGCGAATCCATGGTCGGTGCAGAGCGCGTCATCGACTGGGTGCTCCGACGCAACCGCTCGCTGGCGCCCAGGCAGCTCTTGATTTTTTATGCGTCGCTGTGTGTCCTGACCGGCGGCATTGCGCTGATGTTCTGGGTTCAAGGCGCCCGCATGGTGATGCCCTTTGCGTGGATCGAGTTGCTGGCGGTCGGAGCCGCGTTGCTGGCGTATTCGCGCCACGCGGCCGACCGCGAATGCATTGCCTTGAGGGGCGACCGCTTGACGGTGGAAAAAGTCAACGGGTCGCATGTGGAACGAGTGGAGTTCCAGCCGGCCTGGGTCCGGGTGGAACCCAAGCATGGTGACCGGTCCCTGATCGAGTTGTCGGGCCAGGGCAGGCGCATCGCCGTGGGCCGCTTCGTGCGCCCCGAGCAGCGCCGGCAACTGGCTGAGGAGTTGCGCTTTGCCTTGCGCCGTTGGCGCACGGGTGGGGCGTGAGCCGCTTCGATGTGAATTTTGAAACTGAAACGACCATGATGAAGATGATGAAATCACTTGGGCAGAAGGTCGGTCAGCTGAGTCTGACCTTGGGCGCTCTGCTGGCCACCTCGGCTGCCCTGGCCGTCAACGATCTGCCGGGCGGACCGGCGGTCAACCAGCTGGACCTGCACCCGCCCGTGACCAAGATTGCCCATGAGCAGCAATGGCTGCACAACTTCATGATGATCTTGTGCATCGTGATCTTCGTTGCCGTGTTCGGCGTGATGTTCTATTCGGTCTTCAAACACCGCAAATCCAAAGGCCACAAGGCGTCCAACTTTCATGAAAGCGTGAAAGTCGAGATCGCCTGGACCATCGTCCCCTTCATCATCGTCATCTTCATGGCGCTGCCCGCGACCAAGACCATCGTCGCGATGAAGGACACCAGCGCCGCCGACCTGACCATCAAGGCCACCGGCATCCAGTGGAAATGGGGCTACGACTACCTGAAAGGCGAGGGCGAAGGCATTGGCTTCGTCTCCACGCTCGATGTGAATCAGCGCGCGCTGTCGGACTCCGGCAAGCCGGCCGGCGACGACTACCTGCTGAAAGTGGACAACCCGCTGGTGGTGCCGGTCAACAAGAAGGTGCGCGTCATCACCACGGCAAACGACGTGATCCATGCTTTCATGGTGCCGTCTTTCGGCATCAAGCAAGACGCCATTCCCGGCTTCGTGCGCGACACCTGGTTCCGTGCCGAAAAGACCGGCGATTTCTATGGCCAGTGCGCCGAGCTGTGCGGCAAGGAACACGCCTACATGCCGATCCACGTGAAGGTGGTCTCGGCCGAGGACTACACCAAGTGGGTCGATGGCAAGAAAAAGGAAGCCGCTGCCAAGGCCGACGATCCCAACAAGGTCTGGGTGCAGGCCGATCTGATCGCACGGGGGGGAAAGGTCTATAGCGCCAACTGCGCCGCCTGCCACCAGCCCAACGGCAAGGGCGGCGGTCCGATCAAGCCGCTCGACGGCTCGCCAGTGGTGCAGGATGCCGACAAGGGCAAGCAAATCCATGTGGTGTTGACTGGCCAGAACAACGGTGCCATGCCCTCGTGGAAACAGCTGAGTGACACCGAGATTGCTGCCGTGATCACCTACACCAAGAACAACTGGTCCAACAAGACGGGCCAGACGGTGCAGCCGACCGACGTCGCCGCTGCCCGCAAGTAAACCCCCACAAAACAAGCCGTCAAAGGAAGACCCATGAGTGCAGTACTCGATCCGCACGGCCACGTTGCCGGTGAGCATGGCCACGACGACCACGCGCATGGCCACCCTCATGGATGGCGGCGTTGGGTGTACGCGACCAACCACAAAGACATCGGCACGCTCTACCTGTTGTTCTCGTTCACGATGTTCATGGTGGGCGGCGTCCTGGCGTTGCTGATCCGTGCCGAGTTGTTCGAGCCCGGACTGCAGATCGTCAACCCGCAGTTGTTCAACCAGCTGACCACCATGCACGGGCTGATCATGGTGTTCGGCGCGATCATGCCGGCCTTCGTGGGCTTCGCGAACTGGATGATCCCGATGCAGATCGGCGCAGCCGACATGGCCTTCGCGCGCATGAACAACCTGAGCTTCTGGCTGCTGATCCCTGCGGCCCTGATGCTGGTGTCGTCGTTCTTCATGCCGGGTGGCGCGCCCGCAGCCGGCTGGACCTTGTACGCACCGCTGACGCTGCAAATGGGCCCGTCGATGGACGCCGGCATTTTCGCGATGCACATCCTCGGCGCCAGCTCGATCATGGGTTCGATCAACATCATCGTGACCATCCTGAACATGCGCGCGCCCGGCATGACCTTGATGAAGATGCCGATGTTCTGCTGGACCTGGCTGATCACCGCCTACCTGCTGATCGCCGTGATGCCGGTGCTGGCCGGTGCTATCACCATGACGTTGACGGACCGCCATTTCGGCACCAGCTTCTTCAACCCCGCCGGTGGCGGCGACCCAGTGATGTACCAGCACATCTTCTGGTTCTTCGGCCACCCTGAGGTCTACATCATGATCTTGCCGGCCTTCGGCATCATCAGCCACATCGTGCCGGCCTTCGCGCGCAAGCGCTTGTTCGGCTACACCTCGATGGTGTATGCCACCTCATCGATCGCCATTCTGTCGTTCATCGTCTGGGCGCACCACATGTTCACCACCGGCATGCCGGTGACGGGCCAGCTGTTCTTCATGTACGCGACCATGTTGATCGCGGTGCCGACCGGCGTGAAGGTGTTCAACTGGATCGCCACCATGTGGCGTGGCTCGATGAGCTTCGAGACACCGATGCTG
>DASQOS010000484.1:0-3213 GCA_035644375.1 Rhizobacter sp. | reverse complement strand
TGGCGCCGCGTCGGCCTGGCGCTGGACCGCAGCGGTTTCACGGTGGAAGACCGCGACCGCGCGCAAGGTACTTTCTTCGTGCGCTACATTGACCCGGCACAGGCCGGCAAAGAAGAACCCGGCTTTTTCAGCAAGCTGTTCAAGGGCGACAAGCTCGCCGGCCCGGTTCGATACCGCATCAACGTGAAAGCCGAGGGCGAATCGACCCTGGTGTCGGTGCTGAGTTCCAAAGGCGACCCCGAGAACGGCGACAACGGCAAGCGCATCGTCAAGCTGCTGGTCGACGACCTGAAGTGAGCGTTTGGGGACGATGCGCTTTTGCAGCCTGGGCAGCGGCAGCACCGGCAACGCCACCCTGATCGAGGCCAGCGGCGGCATCACCACGACCCGCGTGCTGGTCGATTGCGGCTTCTCGCTGCGTGAACTGCAGGCGCGGCTGGCCCGTGTCGGCATGGGCACCGGGGACATCGACGCGGTGTTCATCACGCACGAGCACGGCGACCACGTCGGCTGCGCGCTCACGCTGGCGCGTCGCCATCACATCCCGCTGTGGACCAGCCGCGGCACCTGGCGAGCCATGGGCCAGCCCGAACTGCCGGGCTTGATCCACTTTGCGCGCGACATGCACGCCATCGCCATCGGAGATTTGCAGCTCATGCCGTACACGGTGCCGCACGATGCCCTGGAGCCGTTGCAGCTGCGCTTCACCGACGGCGCCAGGTGCCTGGGCGTGTTGACCGACGTGGGGTCCGTCACGCCGCACCTGCTGGCTCAGCTGCAAGGCTGCGACGCCTTGCTGCTCGAATGCAACCACGACCGCCAGATGCTGGCGAACTCGGCCTACCACCCCCGGCTGAAGGAGCGCATCGGCGGACGGCTTGGGCACCTGGCCAACGACGTCGCGGCCGAGATCCTGGCCACCATCCAACACGCCAAACTGAAGCACTTGGTTGCGGCCCACCTGAGCCAACGCAACAACAGCCCGGTGCTGGCGACCACCGCGCTGGCCTGCGCGATGGGGGCGGAACCTGTCGACATCGTCGTTGCAGACCCCACGACAGGTTTTGGGTGGCTCGACCTGCACTGAGTCCGACCCGCGTCGGACCGAGGTCGAAAAAAAGCCGCCCGAGGGCGGCTTTTTGAATCGGTACCAAAACCGATCGGGTATTACTGTCCCGATGCAGCCGACGCAGCGCCCATGGCCGCAGAAGCAGCACCCATGGCGGAAGAAGCAGCATCCGTGGCCGACATCGCAGCGCTTGAAGCAGATGCCATGGCGGAAGAAGCGGCTTGCATGGCCGGAGCCGGGGCAGCAGCTGCAGGCGCCTCTTCCTTCTTGCCGCAAGCGGCCAGAGCGATGGAAGCAACCAGAGAAGCCAACAAAATCGACTTTTTCATACTTTTCCTCAGTGAAAGGTTCAAACAATTACCGGTAATTAATTGAGGGAACCCTCAAACAGGCAGATCCCCAACGATTCGGTAGGGAAAGCTCGAGCATTTCCAAACCTAGCCTTCGATTATACCCAGCATAGGGAACTTCCCTAGAGACCCAAGAGCGTCGTTGGGAACGCCTCGACCGAGCGTTGCAAAAGTGCATCAACGTTTTCGTACCACACCAGCATGTCGGAAGGGCTTGTGGACAGGCTGGCGCGATAGTGCAGCCAGTCCAGACGTCGCAGCGTCGCCAGGCCCGGTGCCAGCAGCAAGCCGGGAAGCTGGATCGGCTCCGTGCCATCGGGAACGCGGCACTCCACCACGTGCGACCACTGGCGGCGCCACTCGGCAAAACGTGGATGCGCCCGAACGATCTCCTCGAACCGATGCGCCAGCAAAGTGAGCTTGCGATGCGACTGCGCCCACCGCGACAAGCTGTCGATCACACCGCGCTCTCCGAGCGGCCACTCCAGAAAATCTGCATCGACGAGGAACAGCTCTCTGCAGCCTGTCGCTGCAGCGTGCTCGAACACGAGGCGTATCGCGTCGTGAAACTCTGCGCGCGACGTGGTGATCCGGTGCTCTGGCAAATCGGTCATGGCGTGGCTCCTCGTCAGGCGGGCGGCAGGGGATGCAGCCATCCGGCCTGCACCCATTGGTCCACCAAGACTCGCGCAGCCGGGTCCAGTTTGGCAAGCCGTGAGGCATCGAGTTCGCGCCGGTCGGCCAGCTGGCGCATCAACCGCGCATCGCGCCCACTGGCGCGAAACGACTCGCCGTTGATGAAGATGTGCTCATCGTCATAGATCATTCGCGTACGACGGTGCAGCCGCACGCCGCAGTGCGGCGGCAGCGAGTCGCCCCTGTCGAAGCACACCTGTTGTTTGGGGTCGCTCAAGACCTCGCCCAGCGCGCATTGCAGCGCGTGCGGCGAGCGCAGCCAGCGCTTGATTTCGGCATCTACAAAACCTTGCAGCGCCTGCGGAATGCGCCCGGGCTCGTGGGTCGCCGGCTGGCGTGGGTCGCGGTACAGCGGATCGTGCTCCGGCAAGTCGACCGCATCCATCATCCGCTGCAGCACCTCGTCACGCAGTTCGGCCTTGCCGGGCGCGCGAAAGCCGATGGAACAGGTCATGCACTCACCCTGCGCCACGCCCTCATGGGCCCAACCTGGCGGCAGATAAAGCATGTCGCCGGATTCGAGCAGCCACTCTTCGTCGTGGACGAAGTTCTGCAGAATCTTCAAGGGCACGCCGGGCTGCAAGCTGGCGTCGCCGACCTTCCCGATGCGCCACCGGCGCCGTCCTTGCAATTGCAGCAGGAACACGTCGTACGAGTCCACATGCGGACCGACACCGCCGCCATCGCTGGCCCATGAAAGCATCAGGTCGTCGAGCCGAGCGTCGGGCACGAAACGAAACATCGACAGCACATCGCGCGCGGCCTCCAGGTGCAGGTCCAGGCCTTGCACCAGCAGGGTCCAGGCGCGCTGGTTCACGGGCGGCAAGGCGCGGCGCGGCAACGGGCCGCTGCGCAGTCGCCATTCCTGGCCTTCGTGCACGATCAATCGAGATTCGACTGCGTCGCGCGAAGCCATGGCAAACAGCTCGCTGCGGCTGACAAAAGGCGTGATGCCGGGCAGCGCCTGGCGAATCAGCAACGGACGTTTTTGCCAGTGGCGCCGCATGAAAGCCGAGGGTGACAAACCGCCGAGCAGCGGGGTGGGCGCAGAGATGTTCATGAGGTGATTGTGCGATCATTGTTTGATGCAAATCACCG
>DASQOS010000483.1:0-2624 GCA_035644375.1 Rhizobacter sp. | reverse complement strand
CACGCGCATCATCTCGTTCACCGTCACCGAGGCGGGTTACTACCTCGATGCGCAGCACCGGCTCGACACTGGCTACCCGGATCTCCTCGCCGACCTTGAAGGGCGCAGCTGCGTCACGGTCTACGGCGCGATCACGGCCATATTGCGCGAGCGCGTGAAACGCGGCGGCGCACCGGTGACGCTGCTCAACTGCGACAACCTGCGCAGCAACGGCGAGCGCTTTCGCTCGGGCCTGCTCGATTTTCTCGGGCGCCGCGGCGAGACCACGCTGCACGATTGGGTGTGCCGCAACACGAGCTGCCCGAACGACATGGTCGACCGCATCACGCCGCGCCCGCAGCCCGACGTGGCCGAACGGGTCCGCGCCGCCACCGGCTGGGACGACCGCGCGCCGGTGATGGCCGAACACTTCATCCAGTGGGTCGTCGAAGACCGCTTCATCGCCGGCCGCCCGGCGTGGCAGAGGGTCGGCGTCAAGATGGTGCCCTCGGTGCAAGCCTTCGAGGAGGCCAAGATCCGCCTGCTGAACGCCACGCACAGCTGCATCGCCTGGGCTGGCACGCTGCGCGGCACGACCTACATCCACGAAGGCATGGTCGTGCCCGAGATCCGGCAGATGGCGCACGACTACGTGACCCACGACGTGATCCCGTGCCTGGACACACCCGAGCACCGGTGCCCGATCGACCTGCCGGTGTACCGCGACGTGGTGCTCGACCGTTTCAGCAACCCCTGGCTGCGCGACACCAACCAGCGGGTCGCGATGGACGGTTTCTCGAAGATCCCCGGCTTCATCGTGCCGACGTTGCGCGAGTGTCTGGCGCGCGGCGCGGCCATCGCCAGCACGGCGCTGCTGCCGGCGCTGTTTTTTGCGGTGCTCGCGCGCTGGCACCGCGGCGAGCTCGGCTACGTCTACCAGGACGGCGTGATGGACCCGGCGGCCGCGCACGCCTTCTTCGCCGCCCCCGACCCGCTGGCCGCGTTCTGCCGCGACCCGGTGCTGTGGGGCCCGCTGGCCGGCAACGACGCCTTGATGGCCGCGATCCGCGACGCCCATGTCGGCGTTCGATCTTTCATGACGGGGTGATGCGATGTCGGCACCGCAACGGCTGCACGGACGCCACGCGCTGCTGACCGGCGCCGGTGGCGGCACCGGGCTGGCGGTGACCCAGGCCCTCCCCGCCGGCAACGAGGCCTCGTACATCACCGCGCAGACACTCGTCGTGGATGGCGGTAATGTGATGAGCTGACGCCATTGCCGATCTGGAGATGCCGATGACCATCCTGCGCAACCGACACCTGCCACGCCAGCGTCAGCCGGAGTTGGAACACGACTACGCGCGCCCGACCTCGCTGGGCTACGAAGCCCCCGAGGACGCCGGGCTGATCCGCTGCCTGGCGCATGGCTTCCCGACGCCGCTGGCACGCTGGCATTTCCACGACGAATACGAACTGCACCTGATCACCGCAACCTCGGGCAAGGCCTTCGTCGGCGACTGGATCGGCCATTTTTACCCCGGCCACGTGGTGCTGTGCGGACCGCGGCTGCCGCACAACTGGATCTCGCTCGACCTGCCCGAGGGCGGGGTCGCCGAGCGCGACCTGGTGATCCAGTTCCGCCGCGAGCCGATCGTCCATGCCGCGGAAATGATCCCCGAACTGGCCGAGGTGCTGCCGCTGCTCGAACGCGCGCGCCACGGCATCGAATTCTTCGGCCTGTCCGAACGCGCACGCGCCCACTGGCTCAGCACCAAGCAGGCACGCGGCATGCAGCGCCTTGCGGCGTTCTGCGACTTCCTTGGCAACCTCGCGCGCTGCACCGACTACCGGCTGCTGTCGAACGTGCAACTGCAAGGCAAGGACGACGACACCGCGCTCGATCAGATCAACGCCGTCGTCGACCGCATCACCGGCAACGTCGCAAAGCACTTGTCGGCCAGTGAGGTGGCGGCCGAGCTGGGCATGAGCGAGAGCCGGTTTTCGCGCTTCTTCCGGCGCATCACCGGCAACACCTTCACCGATTTCGTCAACCGTGTGCGTGTCAACCGTGCCTGCCAGTTGTTGATGGAGACCGATCGCCTGGTGACCCACATCTGCTACGAAGTCGGGTTCAACAACGTGGCCAACTTCAACCGCCGCTTTCTTGAGATCAAGGGCATGACGCCGAGCGAGTTCCGGCGCCAGGCGAATCGCCGGTTCGGAGGATGTTGACCCCCACGTCGCTTCGCTCCTGCCCCCCAGGGGGGCGCGGCCGGGGTCATGGAGCCCCCACGTCGCTTCGCTCCTGCCCCCCAAGGGGGCGCGGCCGGCCTTGGGGCGGCCCGGCGGCTGGCCGGTCCCGTATTTCCCCGTTGTTGTTTTGCCCCTGCCCCCGAGGGCGCGGCCTGCCTTGGGGGCGGCCCGGCGGTCGGCCGGTCCCGTGTTGCACCGGTTTTTCCGGCCCGACGCCGTCGATGCGGAACCGCCTGCACAATCCCGATCAGTGAAAAGGAGCAGACCGATGTTTGTCATCTGCGGAGAAGCCTTGATGGATGTGTTTGCGAGCGCGGACACGCCCGCCGGCATGACGCTCGACGGGCGCGTCGGCGGGTCCCCGTTCAACGTGGCCGTGGGGCTGGCGCGCC
>DASQOS010000482.1:0-4385 GCA_035644375.1 Rhizobacter sp. | reverse complement strand
CGCCTCGTCTGAGCCCGGGAAACCCGTGCTCGCCGAGTTGCTTGATGGGGCACTTCGCTGCGCTTGTGCGGCACTCGGCGCGACGACCAGGAGGCCCCTTCAAGAGGGTTTGAGCAGACGCAGCAGCACGGCCCGCAGTTCATCGTCGCGAAACGGCTTGGCCAGGTGTTCGTCCATGCCGGCAGCCAGGCTGTCTTCGCGGTCTCCCTCCAGCGCATTGGCGGTGAGCGCGAGCAGTGGCGTGCGCGGCAGATGGTGTTCGCGTTCGTGCTCGCGCATGCGGCGTGCGGCCTCGAAGCCGTCCATCACCGGCATCTGGCAATCGAGCAGCACCACGTCGGGCGGCCGGGCCTTGAATGACGCCAGCGCCTGAGCGCCGTCGGCCACGAGTTCGACCTCGAAGCCGAGGTTGCGCAGGTTGGCTTCGGCCACGATGGCATTGACCGGGTTGTCTTCGGCCAGCAGGACGCGGCCGGACAGCGGTGGCCCGCGGCTGGGCCGGGGTGCCGGCGGCAGCGCCGCTTCGGCGGATGCCGACGGCAGCTCCAGCGTGACGGTGAAGCACGAGCCTCGACCCAGCTGGCTCGTGCACACCAGGTCGCCGCCCATCGCACGCGCCAGTTCGCGCGCAATCGTCAGGCCCAGGCCGGTGCCGGCATAACGCCGCGTGAACGAGCTGTCGGCCTGATGGAATGCGTCGAAGATGCGCGCGATGTCCGGCCCGGAAATGCCCACGCCGGTGTCGTGCACCGCAATGCGCGCGCGCCCCAGCCGGTGCTTGGCGATCATGGTGACCGAGCCGGTCCCGGTGAACTTGACCGCATTGCCCACCAGGTTGTGCAGCACCTGGCGCAGACGCGACGGATCGCCCGACACCCAACAAGGCCGCGGCATGTGCATGCGCGCGCTGAGTGTGAGTCCGGCTTCGTAGGCCGAGGGAATGGACAGCGACACGGCCTCGTCGATCAGCGCCGCCAGATCGAACACCTGTGACGCCAGCTTCACCTGCCCCGCCTCCAGCTTGGAGAAGTCGAGCACGTCGTTGATCAGCGTCAGCAGGTGTTCTCCGGCGCGTCCGATCAGCAGCAGTTGCTTGGCGGTCTCGCTGGCAGCGTCGCGTTGCAGCATGCGCGTCAGGCCGAGAATGCCGTGCAAGGGGGTGCGCATCTCGTGGCTCATGGTGGCCAGAAACTGGCTCTTGACGCTGCTTTGGCGCTGCGCCAGCAACAGCGCTTCGGCGCGTTCTTCGGCGATGCGGTCGGTGCTGAAACGCAGGCGCAGCAACTCGCGGATGCGCCGGTCGGCCTGCCGCGCCTCGACCAGCAGCATGCCGAGAAACCCCAGCAAACCGAGGCCGGCGAAGAGCCCGAAGCGCGTGCCGCCGGTGAGTTGAAACGTCGCCACCGGCGCCAGCAAGGTCAACAAGAAGGCCGCACTGGCACGCCAGCTCGGCTGCAGCACGAACACCGCCACCGATGACACGCCGATCATGGCCACCAGGATCAGCGCCTGAACCTCGAGGTGTTGCTGCGGGATCAACCAGGTGCCGGCCAAGCCCCACAAAAACCCGTCCAAGGCAGCGCCGGCGATGAACCCGTTGCGCCAGCTCTCGTGGCCGCGCTGCGCCGATTGATAAAACCGATGGCGCTGCACCAGCCGAAAGACCGACATGCAGCAACGCAGTGAAAACCATCCCCACACCAGCTCGGGCCGAACATAGGGCGACAGTCCGATGCACACCAGAAGCGCAAACGCGGCGCCGGTGACGACCGTGGAGCGCGTGCGCCGGTACAGCATCAGCGTTTGTGCATCCTGCACACGCTTGGCGAGTCCGTTGTCCGGTGCGACGGGGGGGACGATGGGAGTTTCCGATGGTCCCGACATAGGCACTCTGATGACAGATCGACGGGCTATGCCGCATTATCTGGGCCCGGCGCCGGCCGGCATGTGCATATTCAGGAGGCTTGCATGCGATTGATCACGATTGAACGGCTTTCGCACGCGGGCCGATCGAATGGCGGCCTGCGGCGGGCGCTTGCGCTGCTGCTGGCCGGCGGCAGCGTGCTGACCGTGCCGCTGCAGGCACGCAGTGCCACCTACGTGCTGGACCCGAACCACACCCATGTGCAATGGGAGGTGCGCCACTTCGGCACCTCCACCAGCCGGGGCCGCTTCGACGACATCCAGGGCAACGTGACGCTGGACCGGGCCGCCGGGCGCGGCGAGGTGTCCATCGTCATCAACACGGCGTCGGTCAGCAGCGGCTTCGCGCCGCTCGACAGCGTGCTGCGGAGCAATGACTTTCTGGCCTCGGCCGACAACCCGCAGGCCTACTTCGTGGCCACGCAGTGGCATGTCGACGCCAACGGCTTGCCTGAACTGCGTGGGGAATTCACGCTGCGCGGCATTTCGCAGCCCTTGTCCTTGCGCGCCACGCACTTCAACTGCTACACCCACCCCACGCTGTTGCGCGAGGTGTGCGGCGGAGACTTCGAAGCCGAGCTGTCGCGCGCCGATTTCGGCATCACGTTTGGCTTGCCGCTGGTGAGCGGCACGGTGCGGCTGCAGATTCAGGTCGAAGGGATTCGCCAGGCCGAGTGAGTTTGCACAGCGCTTTTTGGGACAATGGCCGCCATGACATCGACCGACCTCCAAGCCGGCATCGCCCACATGGGTGGCGCCGCGCGCGCCGCCAGCCGCCAGATGGCGGCGGCCTCCAGTGCCGCCAAGAATGCCGCGCTGCTGGCGCTGGCGCGCTTGCTGCGCAGTGAAACCAAGGCCCTGGGCGCCGCCAACCAGCGCGACATCGAGGCCGCCACGGCTACGGGCCTGGCCACGCCGATGCTGGACCGCCTGCGGCTCACCGCCAAGGACATCGCCACGGTGGTCGAAGGCTGCGAACAAATCGCCGCGATGCCCGACCCGATCGGCGAGATCACGCAGCTGCGGCGCCGCCCGAGCGGCATCCACGTCGGCCAGATGCGCGTGCCCTTGGGCGTGTTCGGCATGATCTACGAGAGCCGGCCCAACGTGACGATCGAAGCGGCGGCGCTGGCGATCAAGAGCGGCAACGCCTGCATCCTGCGCGGCGGCTCCGAGGCCATCCATTCCAACCTGGCGCTGTGGAAACTGGTGCAGCAAGCCCTGGGCGAAGCCGGTTTGCCGCCCGACGCAGTGCAACTGGTGCAGACCACCGACCGCGCCGCGGTGGGCTTCCTGATCGCCTCGCCCGAGGCGGTGGACGTGGTCATTCCGCGCGGCGGCAAGGGGCTGATCGAGCGCGTCAGCCGCGAAGCCAAGGTACCCGTCATCAAGCACCTGGACGGCAACTGCCACGTCTATGTCGATGCCAGCGCCGACCTCGAACTGGCGCTGCGCGTCACCGACAACGCCAAGACGCAGAAGTACAGCCCCTGCAACGCGGCCGAATCGCTGCTGGTGCACGAGGCGATTGCCGAAGACTTCTTGCCCCGGATCGGCGCGCTGTTCGCCGCCAAGGGCGTCGAGATGCGCGGCGACGCCGGCAGTCTGGCGCTGCTGCGCCCGGTGCCCCGCGCCAAGCTGGCCGCGGCGACCGAACAAGACTGGGCCGAGGAATACCTGGCGCCCATCATCAGCGTGAAGATCGTGACCACGCTCGATGAAGCCATCGCGCACATCAACCGCTATGGCTCGCACCACACCGACGCGATCCTCACCGAAAGCCACGGCAACGCGATGCGCTTCTTGCGCGAGGTCGATTCGGCCAGCGTGCTGGTCAACGCCAGCACCCGTTTCGCCGACGGCTTCGAGTACGGCCTGGGCGCTGAAATCGGCATCAGCACCGACAAGTTCCACGCGCGCGGCCCGGTCGGACTGGAAGGACTGACGTCTCTGAAATGGGTGGTGCTCGGGCAGGGCGAAACGCGCACATGACGCAACCGCAACGCGCGCTGGTGCTGTTTTCCGGAGGCCAGGATTCCACCGCGTGCCTGGCCTGGGCGCTGGAGCGCTATGGGCATGTGGAAACCATCGGCTTCGCCTACGGGCAGCGCCACCTGGTCGAGCTTGAATGCCGGCTCGCCATCCGTGCGCAGTTGCACGCCAGGTTCCCAGCCTGGGCCTCGCGCCTGGGCGAAGACCACCTGCTGGACCTGTCGCTGCTCGGCCAAATTTCGGACACGGCGCTGACCGACCAGCGCGCCATCGAGATGAACGAGACCGGCCTGCCCAACACCTTCGTGCCGGGACGCAACCTGCTGTTCTTCACGTTCGCATCGGCGGTGGCTTACCGGCGCGGCCTGAACGTGCTGGTGGGCGGCATGTGCGAGACCGACAACTCCGGCTACCCCGACTGCCGCGACAACACGCTGAAGTCGCTGCAGGTGTCGCTGAGCCTGGGGATG
>DASQOS010000481.1:0-3595 GCA_035644375.1 Rhizobacter sp. | reverse complement strand
GACATCCGCTCGCCCATCGCCTCGAGCTTGATCAGCTTGGCCTGCACCTCGCCCACGCGCTGCGCCATCGCATCGAGGTTCTCGCGCATGAAGCGGTCGCGCTGCGCGAATTCGTCGCGCACGACCAAACGAACAATCTGGCTCACCACGGGCCATCCTTCGCGCGCGGCCTTGAGAAATATCACGTGGTAGATGGTGCCGGACAAGAGCAAGAGCACCACAACCAGGCCTGCCAGCCCGGCCATTGCCTGCAACCTGCTGACGCTGAATGCGCGCGTTCTTGCCAGGCTGCCATGGGTCACCAGTATCTGCATCGTTAAACTCCTCACGGTGAACCCGAAGCCGCCCCCGGTCACCCCCAATGCCATGCGCATTCAGGACGCACTGAATCGCAGTACTCCTTTGGCGCAACTCGCGCAGCTCATGCGTGAATCCACTGCACGCTTCGATGCGATCCGCAACTCTCTACCGGCGGCTTTGGCCGCTCACGTCAAACCTGGCCCGCTGGATGCCGAAGGCTGGTCCTTGCTGGCTGCCAATGCGTCGGTCGCCGCCAAGCTTCGACAACTCCAGCCTCGTCTCGAGGATGCCCTCAAGGCGCATGGCTGGCAGGTTACTGCAATCAGAATCAAGGTTCAATCGAGCTGATACGAGACGTATCAGCGATGACGCAGCTTGGCAGTGGCTGGTGCCCCCGGCAGGAATCGAACCCGCGACCTTCGGTTTACAAAACCGCTGCTCTACCAACTGAGCTACAAGGGCTGTGATCTGAATTTTATCTGTGGCGTCGCAGCGATACCGACGGTCATTTGACCCGTTTGAGCGACGGCCGCCCGCCGCCTGCCGAGGGAGGCTCAGGTGGTTCATCATTGCCGGTGGCACGAGGTTCTGGCGCTTTTGTCACGGAAGTCATGCTGCCTTCCGCACTGGCCAGCCGCAAACCGCTGGCTTGCACGGGGCGCTCGGCCGCAGGCGCCTGATCGCCAGAGCGTGCCGGCTGCGCCGTGTCCGCGGCAGCTTCGGTGGGCATCGGAAACGCCATCCCCTGTCCATTTTCGCGAGCGTAGATGGCGATCACATGGTCGACCGGCACGACGATCTCGCGAGAGCTGCCGCCGAAACGGGCTTTGAACTCGATCAATTCGTTACCGAGTTTCAATGAGCTGGTGGCTTCGAACCCAACGTTGAGAACGATCTCGTTGTTCTTGACGTACTCGGCCGGCACATGGACGCTGCCGTCGACGAACACCGCAACATAAGGGGTGAAACCATTGTCGGTACACCAATCGTGCAGCGCACGGATGAGGTACGGCCGGGTTGAGGTGCCGGCATTGCCAGGGACGGTCGGGATGAGGCTCATGTGCGCATCCTGGCACCAACGGAACACGCAGCCGAGCCTGCCCCGTCAGAGACCTCAAGAGCCCTCGACCGGTCGGGTAGCTCGCGGTAGCAATTTGATCCGTTGCAGCCCATGCAGCGCCTTTACTTGCGCATCACCTTCTCGGAAGGCGTCAGCGCCTCGATGTAGGCCGGGCGCGAGAAGATGCGCTCGGCATACTTGAGCAAAGGCACGGCGTTCTTCGACATGTCGATACCGTAGTAGTCGAGGCGCCACAGCAGCGGCGCAATGGCCACATCGAGCATCGAAAAATCGTCTCCCAGCATGAACTTGTTCTTCAGGAAGATCGGAGCCAGCTGTGTCAAACGATCACGGATCTGAGCCCGCGCCTTTTCGAGCTGCTTGTCGGACGGTTTGGCACCGCGCGACTCCAGCACATTGACGTTGGCAAACAGCTCCTTCTCGAAATTGAGCAAGAACAAGCGCACGCGCGCACGCGCCACCGGGTCGCCGGGCATCAACTGAGGATGCGGAAAGCGTTCGTCGATGTACTCGTTGATGATGTGCGACTCATACAGGATCAGGTCACGCTCGACGAGGATCGGCACCTCGTTGTACGGGTTCATCAAGGCGATGTCTTCTGGCTTGGCGAACAGGTCGACGTCGCGAATCTCGAAGTCCATGCCCTTTTCAAAAAGAACAAAACGGCAACGATGCGAATAAGGGCAGGTCGTTCCTGAGTAAAGCACCATCATGGCGACGGCTCCTTGAAGCTGGGAATGTCAAAGATCAAAAGCGAAGCAGCGGGGTCAGAACAGACTTCCACTTCGCGGCGTGCGGCCGGCTGCGACGCGCACCTGTTTTTAAGTCACGTCTTTCCAGTAAGCGGCATTCAGGCGCCACGCAATGACCGTGAAGATCCCGAGGAAAATCAGCACCCAGACGCCGACCTTGAGCCGGTCATTTTGCGCGGGCTCGCCCATCCACTGCAAAAAAGCCACGAGATCTCCCACCGACTCATCGTATTCAAGCGGGCTCAATGTCCCCGGTGTCAATTGTTCGTAGCCGGCAAAACGGTGCAGGGTCCGGCCTTCATGGTGAGGATCTTTTTCCTCAAGGTACTTGGCCGCACGCTGGCCTTGCAACTCCCACAGCACGTTGGGCATGGCGACGCTCGGAAACGCCATATTGTTCCACCCGGTGGCCTTGGTATCGTCCCGGTAGTAGCTACGCAGGTAGGTATAAAGATAGTCGGCGCCTGACCCCTTGCCGAAATCGGCCCGCGACCGTGCGATGACGGTCAAGTCGGGAGGCAAGCCTCCAAACCAGTCCTTGGCCTGCTTGGGGTCCAAGGAGACCTTCATCGTGTCGCCCACCTTCTCGGTCGCAAACATCAGGTTCTTCTTGATCTGGTCTTCGCTGAGGCCGAGATCGCGCATCCGGTTGTAGCGCATGTAGGCCGCGGAATGGCAGTTCAAGCAGTAGTTGACGAACAGCTTGGCGCCATTTTGCAAGGCCGCCACATCGGTCACCTTGGCCTCGGGGAACTTGTCCCACGCAATGCCGCCCTCCGATGCCACCGCAGCGGTGGACAAACCGAACGCTGCCAAGAGGATGAGAATCAGTTTTTTCATGTTTGTGAATTCCCGCAGGGCGGCGTCAGTGCGCCGCAAAAGTCACGCGTGCCGGCACCGGTTTGAAGGTCCCGATACGGCTCCACCACGGCATCAGCAAGAAAAACCCGAAGTAGAACAAAGTGCCCACTTGCGAAATTCGCTCCCCTGCTCGCGAAGGGGGCTGCGTCCCGAGGTAACCCAGGACCAGGAAGATGACGACGAACAGGCCGTACACATACAGATGCCAGCGTGGACGATAGCGGATCGATTTGACCGGGCTGTGGTCCAGCCAGGGCAGGAAGAACAGGATCACGACCGCGCCGCCCATCACCACCACGCCCCAGAACTTGGCATCAATGCCCGTCAGGAAAGGCAGCGCGGAAAACAGCGGCTGCAACACCCCGGCCAGCGCGCCGAACCAGTTCAACAGCGCGGGCAACAGGCCGAGTGCGAGCGCAACGGCAACCGCCACGATCCAAATGCCCAGCTTGATCGGTGCCGCAAAACGGCGCGTTGAAAAGGCCGCCGCCGCCAGAACCATCAAGGCCAGCGCCGCAGCCATCTCGCTGGTGATGGCCCGCAGCATCGAGTAGAACGGCGTGAAGTACCACACCGGCGCGATGTGCGCCGGTGTCTTCAG
>DASQOS010000480.1:0-5280 GCA_035644375.1 Rhizobacter sp. | reverse complement strand
GCGCGCACACGCGCGGCTGGCGCCTGGGCGGCGCTGTTCATGCTGATGGCGATGCTGTTGCTGGCCACACCGCTGGCACACCTGCCGAGAGCGGTGCTGGCCGCGACCATCGTGCTGGCAGTGCTGGCGCGGGTCGAGTGGCAGGCCTTTGCCGACGCCTGGCGCTACACGCGCGCCGAGGCGGTGCTGATGACGCTGGTGGCGGCCATCACCGTGGTCGAAAGCGCGCAATGGGCGCTGGCGTTTGGCGTCGCGGTGTCGATCGCACTGCTGCTGCAGCGCACCGCCCGGCCGCATGCCGCGCTGATCGGTCGTGTGCCGGGCACCGAGCATTACCGCAACGTCGACCGCCACCAGGCCGAAGAAATGCCCGGGGTGATCGGACTGCGCATCGACGAAAGCCTGCTCTTCACCAACGCCCGGCAACTGCCCGGCGTGGTGGCGCGGCACTTGGGCACGCACCCGGACACGCAGCGCGTGGTGCTGCTGATGTCCCCGGTGAACCACATCGATTTCAGCGGCCTGGAAGCGCTGCGTTTGCTGCAGAACGTGTTGGCCGAACGCAGCATCCGTTTGGATGTGTCAGAGGTCAAAGGCCCGGTGCTGGACGCGCTGCGCGCCGGCGACTGGTCGCGCTGGTTCAAGGGCCGGCTGTTCCTCAGCCACCACCAAGGCATGCAGGACAAGAACGGCCTGAGCCCTTGATCGTTGCTTGGGCGGGGTTTACGAAGGTTTTTCACCGCAAGGTGAAAACCACCCGCGATCAGAACGGAATCAGCCCCGCGCCTGGGCATCCTCTATTTGCTGTTGCACCTTGCGGGCGCCACGCAACACCAGCGTCTGATCGAGCATGGCCTGCGGCGCAACCGCCTGGGCCACGTCGTCCAGCGAGTCGGGGTCGTTCATCAGCGCATTGGCCAGCGCCGACAGCGCGCAGATGGCGCGGCGCGGCGCGGTGGCCGGCAACTGGCGCAAGGCATTCACGCGCACGTGGTGGCGCACGCTGGCGACAGCCGGTGCACTCAGGCCCCAGCTTTCGCAAAGCGACGCGCCGAGCGCGTCGTGGCTGACACCGAAAGCTTCGAACTCGCGCTCGACGAGTTCGCTGTCGTTGGCCGAGGCCGCGAGCATCGGCTGGTAGATGGGTTGCGCGTGCTTGAACAGCACCGCTTTGCCGCACTCTTCGAACAGGCCGGCCGAGTGCGCACCCCAGGGGTCGACGCTCAGCGCCTGTCCGATGCGGCCCATCAGCAGCCCGCGCACGCTGGCGCGCTGCCACACCGCGTCGAGCTCGGGCGCGGCCGGAAAGACCGCGCGCAAACCAAATTCAAAGGTCACGGCAGCGACTTCACGCGTCCCGAGATAGGTCACGGCCTGCTGCACGCTTTGAACCCGGCCTTTCAACCCATACAGCGATGAGTTGACGGCTTTCATCACTGCGGCGGCCAGCGACATGTCGCCTTCGACCAGGCGGCTCAGCGCCTGCAGGTCCATGTTGTCGTCGGCCAGCAGCAATGACAACTTGACCAGCGACTCGGGCTGGGCAGGCACATCAATGTTCAGAGAGCGGAGTAGCGGGTCGACGGGCATGGCGGCATCCATGAGAACCAAGTTTCGCGGTCCATGCTACGCGGCTCAGAGCGTGACGTGAAGCACATCAGAGGGGTGTTTTCGGCTTATTTGCATGGAAAGGGCGCGCCGGGACTTTCAGTGCGTGTTTTCCCTCAGTGCGCGAGGGCGTCCCACCCGGTCTTCAGAATCAAGACGCCCACCACCAGGATGAACGCGTTGCGAACGAAACCGGCCCCGTGGCGCCGCGCCAGGCGGGCGTGAGGATCAGGCCGCCACCGCCGACGATCGCATCGATGCATCCGGCGAACAGCGACGCGGCGGTGACAAGAACGAGGTCGTGCATGGGGGACTGAACCGGCGCTTCGACAAGACAAAGGGCGCCAGTGTGACCTGACGCCCTTGCATTGTCTGGGCGCGTGCGCGTGGGCGCCGGCCCTTCTTGTCGGCAGACTTTGGCGAAGGCCTCGTCTGCGCTGCCATGTCTCCTCGAACCCCCTCGCCAAGCGTGAACTCATCTGCATGCGTCGGCCGCGAGTCTTGGCACTCTAGGTCCGCCGCCACCCGCACACACTAGGTGTTTTCCACCGCGATCCGGAATGCCTCGGTGTGCTTTTTCAATCGCTGCCGGAGGCTGGCCAGCGCAAGGTCACCCGTGTGCCCTGGCCCGGCGGGCTGGCCACTTCGACACGCCCGGCATGCAGCTCGGCAATGCGCTTGACGATGGCCAAACCCAGACCTTTGCCGCCTTCGCCGGTGGCCGGCGCAACGCTGTGGCGGGCTTGGTAGAAACGGTCGAACAGGTGCGGCAGGTCGGCGGCCGGGATGCCGGGGCCGGTATCGCTGACGCTGAGGCTCACCTGCGCAGCGGTGGCCTGTGCCTGCAGCGTGATGCGGGTGCCGGGGCCGCAGAACTTGAGCGCGTTGTCGACCAGGTTGGCGATGGCTCTTTCGAGCAGCTCGACATCGACCGCGGCCGCCGCCGGCGGGTCATCGTGCAACGCTTCCAACGTCACCCCTTGCTGGGTTGCGCGCTCGGTGAAACGCAGCGCGATGTCGGCCAGCAGTTCGTGCAGGTCGACCACTTCGGGGCGGATCCGGAAGCTGGGCTCGTCGAGCATGGCCAGGTCGCCCAGCGACTGGACCAGGCGCACCGCGTTGCGGGTGTTGCGCAGCGCCACTTCGGCCAGGCGCCGGTCGTCGGCGCGCGCCGGGTCGCCGGCCCAGCGCGCCTCGAACATTTCCAGGCAGGCCGTGGTGGCGGTCAACGGCGAGCGCAGGTCGTGCGACAGGTTGCTCACCGCTTCACGCCGGAAATGATCGAGACGTCGCAAGGCGTCCCATTGCTTGCCCAGCGTGGTCAGCATGGTGCCGAAGGCCTGGGTGAGCTGGCCGAACTCGTCACGCGACGCGGCGGGCAGCAGCAGCTGGATGTCGGCCGCGCCGTTTTGCAGGCCTTTTTCGGACAGCGCTGCGACAGCGTCCGTGAGCCGGCGCAGCGGCCGCGTGACCGAGGCGACGACCAGCGCGGACAGCAGCGTGATCAGCGTCACGATGGCGGCAATCACACCGAGTGCAGGGCGCGTGAAGCTGGCTTGCAGCGCCTGCCAGCGGCCGTCGGGCAGGCTGGCCTTGTGCGCCACCAGGTACAGATAGCCGGCCACCGGCTCGTCGGGGCGAATGCGTGCGCGGCGCACCGGCCGCGCGGCAATCACCGCATCGGCATCCATGCGCTCCGGGTCGTCGCCCATCACGTAGGCCGCGGCACCCGGCGCGGCGGCTTGCTGAACCGGCCCCAGCGCCACCTTGAAACCCGGCGGCAACTTGGCCATGCCGGTGCTGGCGAGCACGGTGCCGCGCGCATCGAGCAGGTAGAGCTGGGTGTCGGGCTCGAACAGCACCAGGTTCTTCAGGAACACGCTGAAATCGTCCGGGTGGCGCTGGTGCATTTCGAAGATGTTGTCGTACATCTCGACCACACGGCCCAGAAACACCGTTGCGCGCTGGTAGGTGGTTTCGTGCTCGAAGCGCTGAAAGGCAAACGCCACCGTCGCGATGACGGCCAGCGCCGTCACCACCCCGGTGGCAAAGATCGTCAACGCGATCTTGAGGCGAACCGTCATCCCGGAATTTCGCGCATCTTGTAGCCCGCGCCGCGCACGGTCAGGATCAGCTGCGGGCGCATCGGGTCGGCTTCGAGCTTGGCGCGCAGGCGGTTGATGTGGGTCGTGACGGTGTGTTCGTAGCCGTCATGGGTGTAGCCCCACACGGCATTGAGCAGTTGTCCTCGCGAAAACACGTGGCCGGGATGGCTCGCGAAGTGCAGCAGCAGGTCGAATTCGAGCGCCGTGAAATCGAGCATTTCGCCGCGGTAGCGCACCTGCCGTTTGGTCGCGAGGATTTCCAGATCGCCATTGCGAAGCGTGCTGGACTGTGAGTGTGCGCCGGCTTGTGCAGCACGCAACAAGTCCGATCGCCGCAGCAAGGCCTTGACCCGCGCCAGCAGTTCGGCCAGCGAAAACGGCTTGGTCAGGTAGTCGTCAGCGCCGAGTTCCAGGCCGAGCACACGGTCGAGCTCGGTCGATTTGGCGGTGAGCATCAGGATCGGCGTATTGCGGCCCTTCGCACGCAGCGCCTTGCACACCTCCAGGCCGTCCAGGCGCGGCATCATCAAGTCGAGGATCAACAGGTCGGCGGCGTGTTCGTTCTGGCTCGCGAGGGCCGCCTGGCCGTCGCCGACGGCCGTGACCGCGTAGCCGGCCTGGCGCAGGTTGAGGGCGATCAGGTCGCGGATGTCGGTCTGGTCTTCGGCGACGAGGATGGAAGCGGGCATGCCGGAATTGTCGCGGCAGGCCACGCGTTCTGACACAAATGTGATCTTGCCGTGAGGTTTGGCGAGGGCGCCGCGAGGTGGCGAAACGACAGTCCTTGTCATCGACATGCCCCGGCCACCGGCCACAGGAGTTTCCATGATTGCCACGCCTGCCAACGCTTGCCACCCCACGGCCGCCCCGATGCCAATGCGCCAAGCCGTGGCGTGGCGCGAGATGGTGTCGCACCGCAGCTACCTGGTGCGCTTTGCCCAACGCAAGCTCCACGATCCGATGCTGGCCGAAGACGTCGTGCACGACGTCTTCGAAGCGGTGCTGTGCGGCCGGGCCGAATTCGCCGGCCGATCGGCGTTGCGCTCATGGCTGACCGCCATCCTGAAACACAAGATCGTGGACCTGGTGCGTCAACGCGCCGGCCTGGACAGCCTGGACGACGCGGCCCTGGAGGACGCCTCGTCGGCGATGCAATGCCCGCAGCCGCAGCCCGACGCGGTGGCCGAACAGCGCCAGCTGCTGGCCAACGCGCTGGCCCGGATCGACGCCCTGCCCGCCAGTCTGCGCGACGTGATGCAGCTGCGCGTGATCCAGGAGCAGCCCACCGCGGCGGTCTGCCGGGCGCTCTCCATCAGCGAAGACAACCTGTTCGTGCGCTTGCATCGCGCACGCAAGCAATTGCTGTCATGAGGCGGGTTTCAAGCGCGCCTCTTTTTTCGGGGCCGGCCATCGCTTGAGGCGGGCATGGGGGTTGCGTGGGCTATTCTTCGTATCCCTTGCGGGACCGCCCTCGCTCACATGACTGCGCTCACACCGCTCCATCTCATGAACCCACCCATCCCCGCCACCCTCATTCCCGGCGACGGCATCGGCCCGGAAATCGTCG
>DASQOS010000479.1:0-4086 GCA_035644375.1 Rhizobacter sp. | reverse complement strand
AGGAATCGGCACCCACAGCGGCAGGTCTTCGTCCAGCACGTGGTCTTCGCGCACGTAACCATGGGCCAGCACATAGTCGCCCAGCGCCTGGGTGTTGCGCAGGCCGGCACAGTGGCCCAGCATGATCCAGGCATGCGGCCGCAACACGGCAATGTGGTCGGTGATGGTCTTGGCATTGGCCGGCCCGACGCCGATGTTGACCATGGTGATGCCGGCGCGGTCTTCCCGCACCAAGTGGTAGGCGGGCATTTGCGGCAGACGGGGCGGCGCGCTCCCCAGTTCGTCACCCGATTCGGGCGGCATGCCACTGCGGCGCTTGACCACGTTGCCAGGTTCGACGAAGGCGGCATAGCCGCTTTTTTCGTCTGCCATCAGCTCATGGCCGAGCTTGATGAACTCGTCGATGTAGAACTGGTAGTTGGTGAACAGCACGAAGTTCTGAAAATTCTCCGGAGCCGTGCCGGTGTAGTGGCGCAACCGGTGCAGCGAGTAGTCGACGCGCGGTGCGGTGAACAAGGACAAGGGATGTCGCACGTGCCTGTCCTGGCCGACCGTGGGCTCATGGGTGCCGTTGGCAATGCCGTCGTCCATGGCTGACAGATCAGGCAGATCGAACACGTCACGCAGCAGCAGTCGCCTGTCAGCGCTCAAGCTGCCTTCCAGATGGTCATGCTCGGCCAGCGAAAAATGCACGGGGATCGGCTGGGCGCTGAGTCCGACCTCCAGCGTGATGCCATGGTTCTTCAGCAGCAGGTTGAATTGTTCGCGGTAGTAGTGCTGGAACAGGTCCGGCCGGGTCAAGGTGGTTTCATAGGTGCCCGGGCCGGCCACGAAGCCATACGCCAGCCGGGAATCGGCCCGGGCCACGGTCGCCGTGTGCACGCGCAGATAGGGATAGCAGGCGCGCACATGATGCGAAAAATTTTCGCCGGCGACAAAGCGCTGCAGGCTGTCGCGCAAATGCGCGATGCCGCTGTTGTAGATCGTGGTGGCGTGAGCAAGCGCCGCATCGGCGTTGTCGAAGGATTGAACGTGAATCAGGGTCGTTTGTGCCATGCCAGATTGTGATGCAGCGGCGAAGGCACTCATTCAGTGATGTAGAGCTGGCGAACTGGGGAAACGGAGCGGCCCGCGGGGTCAGCGGGAATGAAGTCTATTGGAGCAGTGTTAACCCTAGGCGCTCTTTCAGCGGTGCTCTTTCAGCGCCGAAGGCCGCTCGCCAAATCTCGCTGTTGACCACCAAACAGAACGCGGCCCAACAAGGCAGATCCCGCCAGAGGCGTTCCAGACGAGCGCCCAACGGGGCTCGCTGCGCAATGGCCGCCGCCGCGCTTCGACCCACAAACAGAGTCATGACTTCGCGGGCGTGTCGGTCAACGCGGCGGTCGGCCAATGACGTGCCTGCAATGACGGATCGGCTGCTTCATAGCCGATGACGCCGTCGATGCCAGGCTCCACGCCGGTTTTGCAAGCAACCGAGTCTGGGTCACCAGACGGCGGGGTTCCGCCGAAGTACCAGCGCCGAACGTCTTGTACCCAATCCGAATCGCTTGCCATGACTCTCTCCTTGGCGGCCCACAACATGCGAGCCCATGGCAGGCATCGTGCAATCAAGTTCCGGCCAGGGGTATCAGGCGAACAAGTCAATCAAGGTAGGGGTTGGCCTACAAGCCGCTCCCGGGCACAACCTCGATGGCGTTCTTCTCCTACGACGGAGTGCGCCGTTCGCGGGCAGACCCGTTGCCACCTTGACCCCAGCATGGAAGAAGGGCGCTGAAGCATTTTTGCGGTCGCGTCTTAACAAAATAAACGGAGCCTTGTATGAACACCTCATTTGACTATTCATCCGCCTCGCTGCTTGCCATTGCTGCGGCATCTGCGATCGTGTTGTCGGCGTGTGGCCCGCAGAATGGAGAACCCGTGGCCAACGCGACCCATGAAACGGAAAAGACGGCAGCGGTGCCAAAGGCACGCGCCACGCTGCCTCTTGTGGACAGAGCCTCCGTGGGTGAAGTGCAAAGCGTCGAAGCCATCACGGAGCGCCCGAAGGGCAGCGGCGCCGGTGCGGTCATCGGCGGTGTGTTGGGAGGCGTGCTGGGACACCAAGTGGGTGATGGCAACGGACAGAAAGCGGCCACCGCAGCCGGCGCTATCGGCGGCGCCGTGCTGGGCAACAAAGTTGAACGCGATCGCCAAGAGAAAATCGTCGGTTACCGTGTGCAAGTCCGGCTCGACAACGGTGACACCCGCACATTCGAAGAGTCGCAATCGGCACTGCACGTCGGAGATCGCGTTCGGGTTGAGTCCGGCCGCTTGATTCGCGTCTGAGCGGCCATTGACGCCACGTCACCGCAGCCGCGGTGACGATCTCCAGGGTCTTGACCACCTCACGGAGGCCCATTGGCAAATACGTCTCGCATTCGGGTGGGCGTCGGTGGCTGGACCTACGAACCGTGGCGCGGGGATTTTTATCCGACCGGGTTGGCGCAAAGTCGTGAGCTGGCTTACGCGAGCGAGCGGCTCAGTTCCATTGAAATCAACGGCACCTACTACAGCACGCAAAAGCCGGCCACCTTTGCGAAGTGGCGCGATGCAACGCCTGATGCGTTCATGTTTTCGCTCAAGGCTTCGCGTTTTGCAACCAATCGCCGCGTCTTGGCCGATGCGGGTGAATCCATCACGCGCTTCGTCGGCAGCGGCATCGCGGAACTTGGCTCCAAGCTGGGTCCGATCGTCTGGCAGTTTGCACCCAGCAAGCGGTTCGAGGCCGGCGATTTCGAAGCGTTTCTGGAACAACTCCCCGCGCATGTCGATGGTTTGAAATTGCGGCATGTGATGGACGTACGGCACGAATCTTTCAAGACATCTGACTACTTGAAACTCGCGCGCCGGCACCATGTCGCCACGGTATTCACCGACTCGGACGAATACCCATCGTTTGCCGACCTGACCGCGGATTTCGTCTACGCCCGCTTGATGCGTGCTGATGCCAAGTTTGCCGCGGGCTACAGCCCCAAGGCCTTGGACCAATGGGCCGAGCTTGCGGGCCTGTGGGCGAAAGCCGAAGAGCCGGCGCAGTTGCCTCGGATCGAGCCGCCACACGCACCTGGTTCCCCGGGCCGGACGCGCGATGTTTTCATGTATTTCATCAACGGCGCCAAGGAGCGCGCGCCTGCCGCAGCCATGGCCCTGCTGGGACGGTTAAGCTGACACGTTGATTCCACCCGTCTCTGGTTCAGCTCACCCATGGAAATCTGTGCCGTTCAGCCGAGCCCACCGCGGGATGCCGCGACGATGGTCGTCGTGCGTGACTCGCCTTCAGGGCTGCAGGTACTGCTGCTGCGCCGCGCACACAACCCAGACCCGAACGATCACAACAGCGGTGCCTGGGTGTTCCCCGGTGGGAAAGTCGATCCCAGCGACCGGCAATGGCATGGGTGCTGTATCGAGTCGGACGACCAATGGGCCAGCGACCGCCTCGGGCTGGAACAAGGCGGCTTGAATTTCTATGTGGCCGCCATTCGCGAATGCTTCGAGGAGGCCGGTCTGTTGTTTGCGACCCTGGCCGATGGCAGTCTCGTCAGTTCCGACGCACGATGGGACCTGGCGCTGAGCGAATGGCGCACCCTGTTGCACCGGGGGCAGAAGACATTGGGCGACATGTGCCAACAAGTCGGACTCAAGCTGGCCGTTGATCGCTTGATTTACCTGAGCCATTGGCTCACCCCGCCGGGCCGAAGCAAGCGCTTCGATACGCGCTTCTTTCTTGCCGTGGCACCTCCGGCGCAAACGCCGGTGCATGACGGCGTCGAGACGGTCGAGAGTCATTGGATGTCCATTGCCGATGCCGTCGCGACATGTCCGGACGGCATCAAGCTCATCACGCCCACGCGAACCACACTGACGGAGTTGGCTCGTTTCAACGACATGCAAACGCTGCTCGAATGGGCGCTGTCGCCGCGCAAGGTGAGCTTGACCCTGCCGCGTCTCGGCACGGGAAGCCACGGGTTGGCATCGGTGTCGCCGCACGAAGGGCCTTGGGCCGAGCTGGGACGGCTCGACCCGACCGGCCACGGTCGAGCTTCG
>DASQOS010000478.1:0-7262 GCA_035644375.1 Rhizobacter sp. | reverse complement strand
AGAGATGAAGCCCGCCGATTGGCGACGCTGCGTGCGCTGGGGGTTCTCGACACGGTGCCCGAGGCCAGCTTCGATGTGCTGGTCGAATCGGCGGCGCGCCTGACGGGATGCCGGATGGCACTGATCGGCTTGGTCGACGACCGGCGCGAATGGTTCAAGGCGTCGTTCGGCTGCAGCGCCAATATCCCGCCCGAGGTGCCTCGCAGCCACTCGTTTTGCAGCCATACCATCCTGGGTGACGGCCTGTTCTCGGTGTCTGACGCGAGCGTGGACCCACGGTTTGCCGACAACCCGCTCGTGACTGGGCATCCGCACATCCGCTTTTATGCCGGCCACCCGCTGGTCGTGGACGGCATGAAACTGGGTTCGCTGTGCGTGGCTGACACCGAGCCCCGCAAGCTGAGCGACGAGCAGCGAGACAGCCTGCACGACCTGGCGATGCTGACCGTCGAGCTGCTGCGCGGCCGCGGCCGCCGTTTGCTGGCTGACGAAGAGCGCTCGCGCCTGCTCGATTTCGCGCTCGCATCCGGCGACTGGATGTGGGAAACCGACAGCGCGCTGCGCTACACCTGGGTGTCGGGTGCGTTCGAAGCCATCACGGGCTTGCCGCCGGCGTCGGTGCAAGGCCAGCTGATCGCCGATGCACCGCTGCTCGACAACCTGGGCCAAACCCTGCCGAGCGGCCTGACCTTTCACCAGCTGCTGCGGCGCTACCGACCCTTCAACCGCATCATCACCGACAAGGTCGTGGCACGCGGCGGCAGCCTGCAGATATCACGCAGTGCCGTGCCGGTGTTTGATGTACAAGGCCGCTTCTCGGGCTACCGAGGAACCGCGCGCGACGTGACCGCACTGATTGCCACCGAGGTCACGCTGCGCGTGAACGAGCGCCGCTGGAGCATGGCCGCCGAAGCCGCCGGCATCGGCATCGCCGAACTGGAGCTGAGCAGCGGCAAGATCACCTTCGACCGGCGCGCTTGCAGCAACCACGGCTTGGCGTTTCCGCAAACCGATTTGCTGCTCGCTGACTGGATCAATTCCATTCACCCTGACGACCAGCATGCCGCCCAAACGGCAGTGCACCGGGCCATCGAGACCCGCGGAACACTGGAAGCGCGCTACCGCCTGCAGCGGCCCGACGGCGGCCTGCCGACCCTGGAAATTTTTGCGCACTGCACACTCAATGGCAGCGGCCAGGTCACCGGCATGCTGGGCACCTGCCGCGACGTGACGCAACAGGTGGCGCACGAACAGCTGCAGCTGGACAAACAGACCGCCGAACGCGCCAGCCGCGCCAAGAGCGAATTTCTGTCGCGCGTCAGCCATGAACTTCGCACGCCGCTGAACGGCATCTTGGGTTTTGCGCAACTGATGGCGCTGGACCGCACCAACCCGCTGGCGCCCGATCAATCGCGCCGGCTCGACAGCGTGCTGCGCGCCGGACGCCATCTGCTGGAACTGATCAACGACATGCTGAACCTGGCGCGCATCGAACGCGAAGATTTCTCGTTGCAGGAAGCGCCCTTGAACCTCGCCGACACGGTGGAATCGTGTTTGTCGATGATCCAGCCGCTGGCCGACAGCGCCAATGTGCGCATGGTGCCGCCGACGAGACGGGCCATGTGGGCACAGGCCGATGCGCGGGCGGTCGAACAAATCCTGCTCAACCTGATGTCCAACGCCATCAAGTACAACCGGCCCGGCGGCAGCATGCGCGTGACGCTTGAGCACAGCGCCGAGCACATCAACCTGTCGGTCAGTGATGACGGCGACGGGCTGAGCGTCGCCCAGCAGGCGCAGCTGTTCCAGCCTTTCAACCGCCTGGGGGCCGAGCAGCTTCGCGTCGAGGGCACGGGACTGGGCCTGGTGATCGCGCGCGAGCTGGCGGCCGCCATGCATTGCAGGCTGCAGGTGAACAGCCAGCCGGGGGCCGGTGCCACCTTCACGCTGGTGCTGCCCGCGGCCGCCGAACCGGCTTTCACGCCGTCTGAAGACCTCGGTGAGCCCAGCGCAGTGGCGCCTGCGGCGCCCACCGTGCGGCGTGTTCTCTATATCGAAGACGAACCGCTGAACGTGCTGCTGATGAAAGAGGTGTTCAAGGTGCGCCCGCAATGGACCCTGCAGGTGGCGCTGGACGGCCACACCGGACTGGAGCATCTGAAAAAGCAGCGCCCCGACCTGCTGCTGATCGACATGAACCTGCCCGACATGAACGGCATGGAGCTGATCCGCATGCTGCGCTCCGATGCCGCCACGAGCGATTTGCACTGCATCGCCCTGTCGGCCGACGCCATGCAGCGGCAGATCGATGCGGCCATGGGCGCAGGCTTCGACGGCTACTGGACCAAGCCCATCCACGTGGCCGAGATGCTGAAAAATCTGAACCGGGTGCTGGACCTGATCGGGTCCGAACAGACCTGAGACCGGGTGCTCGGAGACGGTTCGCACAAGAAAAAAGCCGGTGCACTGCACCGGCTTTTTAACGGGCTCTCTGGCGCCGGGCGATGCCGGCAGAGAGGGTCCGCGGGTCTTACTTCAGGTGGCCATTGATCAGCTTGGTCATCTCGAACATCGAGACCTGGGCCTTCTTGAAGATCTCCTTCAACTTGGCGTCGGCATTGATCATCGTGCGCTTCGCCTTGTCTTGCAGGTCGTTCTTCTTGATGTATTCCCAGACCTTCTTGGTGACCTCGGTCCGCGGCACCGGTGTCGAGCCGATGATGGCCGACAGTTGCGGGCTCGGGGTCATGGCCTTCATGAAAGCGGCGTTGGGAGTGCGCTTCTTGGCCGGGGCCTTCTTCGCAGCTACCTTCTTCGCAGCAGGCGCTTTCTTGGCAGCGACTTTCTTCGCTGGCGCCTTCTTTGCTGCAGCCTTCTTTGCCGCTGGCGCCTTCTTGGCTGGCGCCTTCTTCGCAGGGGCTGCTTTTTTCGCAGCGGATTTCGCAGTTGCCATTTTGAATTTCTCCATCAAAGAGTTGTTGATGTGCTCGTGTTGGGTGAGAGCCGCATGAGCTCTCTGTTCTCCGGGGATCACGTGCGGAGCGAATACTACTGCGAGAGTGCTGCATTGAGAAGGTGTTTTCACAGGTAAAACACGCATTCATGCCAGGTGTCGTGTGCTTTTGTCGCCAGGGGACATCACTCTGGGCTGTTGAGCGCGATCAAGACCTGCGCACAGCACGTCGATCAACACGCGCATCGCGCTTCGAATTTGCAGCCGCGCCGCAGATGCAGCAGAGGATTTCGCGCCGCGGCGTGACGCCGCAGATCTTCTGGCGCGGCTTCTTGATGCGCAAGCGCGAACCGGAAACCGCGCAGCACCTGCTCGATGCGCAACATCGCCGGTGTCAGGCGCGCGCGGCCGCGCGAATCAGTGGCTGCAGCGGCTGCGAAGCTGCACCGCGCCCCTCGTTCTGGGGGGCGGGAAACGCCTCGCCGTCGGGACTCACCCTCGGGTCGAGACCACAGATCGGCGTGACAATCCGGCCAGCGCTCAGCCGGAGGCGGCGGACGTTCAAAGGCTTCAGGCGGGCCAGATCAGACTGACCGCCAAAGAAGGCCAGGCCAAGAACCGAACCTGCCGAACGAGTCGAGACCCAGCGCCGGTGCATCCCCTGGAGCGCCCTGGAAAGGTCCCGCCGAGCGGCTCGGGCGAACTTTATTCAGTCGACCAGGGAGGTTAGACCCATGCGCGCCACCATGCTGCCGGAGACTCGGCGTCATCGAGTTCATTTGACGATCGCCGCACTGTGTGCGCTGCTGTGGCTGGTGGGGTGCACCTCCTCGACACCGGACGACACGGCTCCAATCCGCGTGCTGCGTGTGGGCCACGCCGATCTCGATGCTTTCAAGAAGAGCATCGAGGCCAGTGTCCGGGGCTGCCAGTTGTTCAAGAACCAGCAGCGCAAGCAGCCGCCGGCGGCGCTGCGTTTGCCGCCGGATGCAGACCTGCTGAAGTTCGTCGTCGCGGAAGACGAAGAACTGTTCAATGGCGTGATGTGGGCGCGCTTCCACACGCAACGGACCATCGCGGCCGACGTCAAGAACGGCTGCCAGCCCGCGGTGTACATCCACCGTGATGCCAACGTCGAGCGCACCTGCGACTGGCGCCTGCACGGCTCATCGCTGCAAATCATCGACATGGTGGGCCTGGAAACCTTGCAGTCGGTGGAGACGCCGCCCAGCGTGTACAAGGAAAAGCTGCCGCAGGCGACCTGCAAGGCCAAACCGCCGGCCACGCTCGACACGACCGGACTGCCGGTCGAAGACGCCGGCGCGGCGCGCTGCATCTGGGCGACGGCCATCGCCGCGCGCACCGCGCAGGCGGCGGCATCGCCGAACGCCCAACCGACCGAGGCCGATGCGGCCACACCCGATTTCTGCTTCTACGACAAGAAACCGTACTACGCCTACCAAGGCACCCGCCGCGAGCTCGTGCTGAAGATTCGCGGCGCCAAGAAAACCGCGGGCGGCCAGCCCATTGCCGAATTGTTGGGTGAGGTGGCCGCGGTCGGGCAGGAGTTGGCGGCCTTCTCGGACGGGCCAGCACTTCCCGAGGCGAAGTTCACGCGCGAGGCCATGGAGGCGTTTCTTCGTCAGCCGGCCAAGCAGCCGCTCGGAGCCGGCAGGTAAGGCGTGTGCGCTTTGCCTGGTCTGCGCCCAGCCGGGCGGCAAGCGGTTTGTGGCCGGCGCTCGGGGGATCGTTCGTGTACTCACGAACGCGGGGCTCCGGTCCTTCAGTTCTGCCAGATGCCGTAGCGCTTCTCGAAGGCGGGCAACACCTTCTCCTGCCACTGCCGGTTGAGCGCCGGTGGTGCCGCCTGCAGGTCGCTCAGCTTGGCCATGTCGTCATTGCTGAGCGACGGCGCAAAAGCATCGCGCAGCAGTTCTGCAAAGCTGCTGGGCGGGAACAGCCAATCGCTGAACGCCTCGTCGGCGGCCCCGAAATCGGGGTCGGTGTGGTGTTCGCCGCGCATGGCCACGTCCAGCACCTCGAGCGCCGGCATGTCGGGGTGGGAACGGCGGGTTTCGATCGCGGTTTCGACGATCTTTTGGGCTACGTCATCCATGGTTCCTCCTGAAACGACTGCATCAGACAACTCGGTCCGCGTCCGAGTTCAACTCGTGCAGCACAAAGCGTTGTTGCCAACCAGAATCCATGATCCATCATCCGGGCCGATGACAACACCTCGCCAGCTCCAACCATGACGCCCCCATTGACATGGTTTGAAGCCACACGAGGCTTCGGCATAGCCTGGACGCCCCGGTGCTCGTGCGTTCGCAAGGCCGCCTTGAAGCCGATCCTTGTCGAGTCCGAGACGACCCGCTTGGCTTTGCCCGGGACGACGCGGCAATGCCGCTATGCTGTGGGCCATGAAAATCATGGTTCGCTGGCTGCTGCTGGCCGCCGCGTTGCTGCTGGTGGCTCATCTCTACCCGGGTGTGGTCGTCAAGAGCTTCGGCGCCGCGATGATCGCGGCGCTGGTGCTGGGCTTGCTGAACACCTTGCTGCGTCCGCTGCTGGTGTTGCTGACGTTGCCGGTGACGCTGCTGACGCTGGGGCTGTTCTTGTTCGTCATCAACGCGCTGATGTTTTATTTCGCCGCGCAGCTGCTCAATGGGCTGTCGGTTGCCGGCTTTGGCGCCGCGCTGATCGGCTCGTTGATCTACAGCGTGTGCGGCATCGTCATCGACGCCGCCATCGAATCGCTGTTTCAGCGCCGGAGCTGAGCCGCAGCGATTAAGCCCAAGCGAAGCGGGCGTCCATCAAGGCGCGCCCAAGGTTCGGGTTTCCCGAACCAATGGGTGGCGCCCCTTGGGGGGCCGAGTCCGGACACCATGTCAGCTCTCGCGCTCTTCGGCATCGCGCTGACGCCGCTGGCCTTCAATTTCACGCAGCCGCGCATCGATGATCGACGCCTCGATGAAGTCGACCTTGCTGCTGGAACGCGCCAGCCGCTGACCCGCGCGCAGCCGGTCGACACCGCCGGTCAGGTCACCCACCGCGATGCGCGACTCGGCCTCGGCACGCAGCGAGCGCAGGTTCTGGCCGAGTTGCTGCCACTCGCGTCCCAGGGTGCTCCAGGCGGTGGCATCGGTGGGATGCAGCGTGGTCCAGGTCTGCAGTTCGTCGGCGCTGCGTTTGAGACGGGCCGGGTCTTGCGGCAGCGCCTCGGCCACTTGTGCCGCCAGCAGCATGACCGCGCGCGACGGGTTGTTGGTTCCTTCGGGGACATAGGGTTTGATGGCCTCCGCAGCACGTACCGGATCACCGCGCTCCAGCAGCGACTGCACCTGCAGCAGCACCACTTCGCGCTCGGCGTACGCATCGCTGCGTGGGCTGCCTCGCACCAGACCCAGCGCCAGTTGCAAGCCCGCGTCGGCATGCGCCCAGTCGCGCGTCAAGGTGAACGCGAGCGCGCTGGCGTAGGCGGCCAGCAGCTTGTCGGCCACGCTGTTGGCAGCGGCCGGGTCGAGCGCCTCCCAGCGGCGCAGCGCGTCGATGCGCGTGTCCATCAGCACGCGCGCGCGCGCCTGGGCCGCCGTGTGCGCCAGCACGCTGACCGGCCGCGCCGGCGGCGCGGTACCCAGGCGCGAGCGAGCTTCGCCGATGCGCTCGGAGGTCAGCGGGTGGGTGCGCAGATAGGGGAACCCGCCGCTGTCGTTGAGGTGCGAGGCCAGCTCGAGCTTCTCGAACATGGCCACCATGCCGCCGGGCGCGAAGCCGGCCCTGGACAGCACGGAAAACCCGACGCGGTCGGCTTCGCGCTCCACATCGCGCGAGAAGTTGAGCTGGCCTTGCACGGCCACCGCCTGGCCGCCGGACAAGATGGCGTTGGCACCGTCGCCGCGGTTGCTGCGCGTGGCCGCCAGCACACCGACGATCATGGCGGCGATGCCGATCAGCGATTGGCGCTTGCTGTTGGCAATGCTGCGTGCGATGTGGCGCTGGGTGACATGCGACATTTCGTGGGCCAGCACCGAGGCCAGTTCGTCGCGCGTGGTCGTCATCGAGATCAAGCCCAGGTGCACGCCGATGAAGCCTCCAGGCAGCGCAAAGGCGTTGACCGTGCGGTCACGCACCAGGAACGGCTCCCAGGCAAAGCGCTCGTCCATGTCGGGTTGGATGTTGCCGAGGGCGCGCGACGCGGCCACCAAGGGCTGCCAGACCGACTGCAGGTATTCGAGCAGCACGGGGTCGTCGAGGTAATCTGGATCGCTGCGGATCTCGCGCATGATCTGGTCGCCCAGGCGGCGCTCGG
>DASQOS010000477.1:0-11798 GCA_035644375.1 Rhizobacter sp. | reverse complement strand
TGCGGTCCACATGGCTTTCGGCGGCAAAGTGAACGATGGCGCGAGGCTGATGCTCGGCCAGCAGGCGGTCGATGAGCGCACGGTCGCCGATGTCGCCCTGCGCAAAGACGTGGCGGGCATCGCCGTCCAGCGATTTCAGGCTTTCCAGGTTGCCGGCGTAAGTGAGCGCGTCGATATTCACCACCGGCTCGCCCGTGGCTGCCACCCAGTCGAGCACGAAGTTCGCACCGATGAAGCCGGCGCCGCCAGTGACAAAAATCATGAGATGGCAGATGGAAGTGGAAGGACGTCCGACTTGAGACTTGAAATGCCGCACAAGAGGTGGGCGGCTGTCGCGATTCGCGGGATTCTAATTGGCGTGACACGCCTGCAGCAGGGATTTCCCGAGCACGGGGGATAATCCCGAGATGACCGAAATCACCCTCGAAAACTCCTCGGTGCCGCTGATCACCGACGAAGCTGCCGCACCGGACCTGATGAAGTTCTCCGCCCTGGGCTTGGCGCCGGTGCTGGAAAAGGCCATTGCAGAGACCGGCTACACCACGATGACGCCCATCCAGGCCAAGGCGATTCCCATCGTGCTGGCCGGGCGCGACGTGATGGGCGCGGCACAAACCGGCACCGGCAAGACGGCGGCGTTCTCGCTGCCGCTGCTGCACAAGATGCTCAAGCACGAGAACAGCAGCGCTTCACCCGCGCGGCACCCGGTGCGTGCGCTGGTGCTGGCGCCGACCCGCGAGCTGGCTGACCAGGTCGCCAAGAACATCAAGACCTACTCGGCACACACCAAGCTGCGCACGATGGTGGTTTTTGGTGGCATCGACATGAAGCCGCAGACAGCCGAGCTGAAGATGGGCGTCGAGGTGCTGATCGCGACGCCGGGCCGCCTGCTCGATCACATCGAAGCCAAGAACTGCGTGCTGAACCAGGTCGAGTACGTGGTGCTGGACGAGGCCGACCGCATGCTGGACATCGGTTTCCTGCCCGACCTGCAGCGCATCCTGAGTTACTTGCCCAAGCAGCGCCAGACCCTGCTGTTCTCGGCCACGTTCTCCAACGAGATCAAGCGGCTTGCCGAAAGCTATTTGCAGAATCCGATTCTGGTCGAGGTGGCGCGCCCGAACGCCACCGCGACCAACGTGGAGCAGCGCTTCTACAGCGTGGGCAACGACGACAAGCGAGCGGCCGTCTGCAAGGTGCTGAAAGACCGCGGCATCACGCAGGCCCTGGTGTTCGTCAATTCGAAACTCGGCTGTGCGCGGTTGGCGCGCTCGCTGGAGCGCGACGGCCTGAAAACCAACGCCTTGCACGGCGACAAGTCGCAGGACGAACGTTTGAAGGCGCTCGACGCCTTCAAACGCGGCGAGGTCGACGTGCTGGTGTGCACCGACGTGGCGGCCCGTGGTCTGGACATTGTCGATTTGCCCGCAGTGTTCAATTTCGACGTACCGTTCAACGCCGAGGACTATGTGCACCGCATCGGCCGTACCGGTCGGGCAGGGGCATCGGGCCTGGCGGTCACGCTGGTTTCGCGCGACGACACCCGGCTGGTGTCTGACATCGAAAAGCTGATCAACAAGAAGATCGAGATCGAGCCGCTGGAGCTGGAAGAAGGCCGCCCCTTGCGCGAAGAGCGCAGCGAGCGGCCGCGCCGTCCGCGCGACGACGCCCCGCCCGCAGCCGTGCCGGAGTACCGTCCTGCCCGTCCTCCTGCAGCAGCGCGGGCCAGCAGCGATCCGTTCTTCGACAAGCCCTACGAGCCGAGCAGCACTGGCGAAGCGGCTTGGGACGCCACCTCGGTCGCCGCTGCACCCTTGGCACGGGCGTTTTCGCCCAACATCAAGCCCAAGAAAAAGGTCGCTGCGCTGTTCGGCGCCAAGCTGCCGGAGTGAGCTTTTTGGGGCCGGCCTCAGGCCCCCGCCAGCAGCGAAAATACCGCCGGTACGTCGTTCGGCATGGGTTTGGGCGTAGTCTTCCAAGCGGCAACACGGTCGCTGCGCGTCCACGCATCGGGCAGGGTCAGCCCACAGCTGACCGACAGCCAGGTATCGCCGCGCAACTGAGCCAGCAGCGCCGACAGCAAGGCCTCGTTGCGGTAGGGCGTCTCGATCATCAGCTGCGTTTGCAGGGCACGCTGCGACAGCGCCTCCAGCTCGCGAATGCGGCTTGCGCGTGCGGCCGCGTCGATCGGCAGGTAGCCGACGAACGCGAAGCTTTGCCCGTTCAGGCCGCTGGCGCCGAGCGCCAACAACAGCGAACTCGGACCCGACAGCGGCACCACGGTGAGAGACAGTGCGTGGGCGGCCTGCACCAGTGCGGCACCCGGATCGGCGATGGCCGGCAGGCCGGCTTCCGAGATCAGCCCGATGTCGAATCCGTCCAGCGCGGGCTGCAGCAGCGGCCTCAGATCCGGCGCCGCGGCGTTGCGCACGCCCTTGGCCGGGCGCGGCAATTCGACGATGGACAGGCTTTGCAGCGGCTTTGCCAGCGGCACCACGGCATCGACGCGCTTTAGGAAGGCGCGAGTCGTCTTCGCGTTCTCGGCCACCCAATGGCTCAGCCCGGCAGCCCGGCGGATCACGCCGAGCGGCAGCACCTCTTGCAGATCGCCATCGGCGGCCACGCCGAAATCCAGCGTGTTGGGGATCAGCAGCAAGTCGCCGCGGTGCGCTGTCATGCCCGTAACGGATCGATACCGGCCTGCCGCAACAGCTCGCAGGTGCGGATCAGCGGCAACCCGATCAAGGCGGTCGGGTCGTCGGATTCGATCGCCGACAACAAGGTGATGCCCAGCCCCTCGGCCTTGGCGCTGCCGGCGCAGTCGTAGGGCTGTTCGAGTTGCAGGTAGCGCTCGATCTCGGCATCGCTGAACTGCCGGAAACGCACGGTGACTGGCACCAGTACCGAATTTTCGTGGTGGCGCGCACGGCACACCACAGCCACCGCGGTCTGAAACACCACCGATTTGCCGCGCATCGCACGCAGTTGTTCGGTGGCACGGGCATGCGTGCCCGGCTTGCCGACGGGCACGCCATCCACGTCGGCCACCTGGTCCGAACCGATGATGACGGCATCGGGGTGCCGTGCCGCGACCGCATGGGCCTTGGCCAGGGCCAACCGAAGTGCCAGCGCGGCCGGCGCTTCGCCGGCAAGCGGTGTTTCATCGACGTCCGGTGCGTGCACCTCGAAGGGCAGTTGCAGCCGCGCGAGCAGTTCGCGCCGGTAGCGCGAGGTCGATCCGAGGATCAAGCGGGGAGGAGCCTGGGTCATGGGTGGATTGTCCCATCGCAGCGTGCGTGAAAACGGGGTCGCGCTTTACACTGACGGGCATGAGAACGCGAGATTTCGATGTGAGCCGGCTGGACGTGGAAGCCTTCGCCAAAGACGGCACCCGTCTTGAAGGCATGGTGCCGCTGGCAAAGCTGGAGCGCCTGTCGCAATCCGTGGTTCAAGAAATTCCCGCGACCCACGCCGACTCGGTGGCTTGGCATGTCCAGGGTGAACAGCGCAAGGCCAAAGGGGCGACCTTCGAAACCTGGTTGCATGTGGGCGCCGAGACATCGCTGCTGCTGGAATGCCAGCGCTGCCTGAAGCCGATGCGGACGAAGTTGGTGGTCGAGCGCTCTTACCTGTTCGTCCATGGCGAAGCGACTGCCGCTGAACTGGATGCGGAGAGCGAAGACGACGTGCTGGCCATGACCCGCTCGCTCGACGCGCGCGAGCTGATCGAGGACGAATTGCTGCTGGCGCTGCCGCTGGTGCCACGCCACGAAATCTGCCCCGAGCCGCTGAGCTTGCCGACTGACACCCTGGCGGCGGATGATGAGCCGGCCCCCCACCCGTTTGCCGGCCTGGAGGCGCTGAAGCGGGGGCGCCAAGCCAACTGAGGCAAGCTCGGTAGGAACGAAGGGACCGCCATGCTAGAATTGCAGGCTTTTCCGACAAGGTGCTTAGTCACCGCCCCCTGGCTCCTGTGAGAGAGTTTCAGGCGCTATAAAGGAGCATTCCATGGCTGTCCAGCAAAACAAGAAGTCACCTTCCAAGCGCGGCATGCACCGTTCGCACTATGCCCTGAACAACCCGGGCACCGCGATCGAGCCGACCACCGGTGAAACGCACCTGCGCCACCACATCAGCCCCAACGGTTTTTACCGTGGGCGCAAGGTGCTCAAGACCAAAGCGGACGCGTAAAGCGACCGTTTGCACCGTGCCCTTGTTCGCGAACAGTCGCGTCCACGGCGCCATGCTTGAGGCCACACCCGCACCCGGCCTGCAGATCGTTGCAGTGTCGGGTGTTTGTTTTTCTGTGTTCAAGTGCGCATGAGTCTTCCTGTGGTTGGAATTGCCACCCATGTCGTTCGCCTGTCTGTTGACTGCATGGGCGGAGACCATGGGCCCAGCGTCACTTTGCCTGCCTGTCGGGCATTTCTCGCGGCGCATCCGTACGCCGAACTGATTCTGGTCGGCCGCGCGGACGCGCTGGCATCGGCCAGCACTTGGGAACGATGCACCATCGTTGCGGCCACCGAAGTGGTCGAGATGGACGACCCGATCGAGGTAGGTTTGCGACGGAAAAGGGATTCGTCACTGCGCGTCTCGCTCAAGCAGCTGAAACCCGGGCCTGAAGGTGAACCGGCAAAGGCCGACGTCTGCGTGTCGGCCGGCAACACGGGCGCCCTGATGGCGGTGGCCCGCTATGTACTCAAAACCCTTGACGGCATCGATCGCCCGGCGATTGCGTATGGCATGCCCAATCAACACGACGGCTCGACCACGGTGCTGGATCTGGGCGCCAACGTGGATTGCACGCCGGAACATCTGCTGCAGTTCGCTCTGATGGGCAGTGCGCTGGTGAGTGCCATCGAAGGCAAGGAAAACCCGACAGTGGGCCTCTTGAACATCGGAGAAGAGGCCATCAAAGGCAACGACATCATCAAGAAGGCGGGGGAGCTGTTGCGTGAAGCCGCCAATGGCGGATACCTCAACTTTTACGGCAATGTCGAAGGCAATGACATCTTCAAGGGAACCACCGACATCGTGGTCTGCGACGGTTTCGTGGGCAATGTGGCCTTGAAGACAGCTGAAGGCCTGAGTTCGATGCTGGTCGGTTTCATTCGACAGGAGTTCACACGCAGCGTCTTCACCAGAATGGCTGCGTTTGTCGCGTTGCCAGTGTTAAAACGCCTGAAGGCGAGGGCTGATTACCGACGCCATAACGGCGCAGCACTGCTGGGTTTGCGCGGCTTGGTCTTCAAGAGCCATGGTTCGGCAGACGCTCCGGCATTCGAGCAAGCTTTGAATCGCGCTTATGATGCGGCCCGAAATCGCCTACTTGATCGGGTGCGCGACCGGATTCACGACTCGCTTCAAGCGCTGCCTGTGGTGGCAAGCACAGACGAACGAGCCCAGCCCGGCGCCGCCCTCGCTGCATGACCTCATCTTTTTCTGCTGCCTATTCACGCATCACCGGGACCGGAAGTTTTCTGCCGCCGAGACGCGTGAGCAATGACGACTTGGTGCGGCAGTTGGCGGCCAACGGTGTCGAGACGTCCGACGATTGGATCGTCTCTCGCACCGGCATCAAAGCCCGCTATCTGGCTGAACCGGGCGTGCCTTGCAGCGATCTCGCTGCCGAAGCCGGCCGGCGAGCCATCCTCGCAGCAGGTCTTGAGCCTTCGCAGATCGATTTGATCATTCTGGCCACGTCCACGCCGGACATGGCGTTTCCCTCGACGGCCTGTATCGTTCAGCGCAAGCTCGGCATCGCCGGCTGTGCGGCCTTTGACGTGCAGGCCGTGTGTTCGGGTTTTGTTTATGCGCTGACTGTGGCGGATTCGATGATCCGCACCGGTTCGGCCCGCCGGGCGCTCGTGATCGGGTCGGAGGTGTTTTCCCGACTGCTGGATTTTTCGGATCGCACCACCTGCGTGTTGTTCGGCGACGGCGCGGGTGCGGTGGTTCTGGAAGCGAGCGATACGCCGGGCATCTTGGCGACCGAGTTGCATGCCGACGGCCGCCACGTGGACATCCTGTGCGCGCCGGGCACGGTGTCTGCCGGCAAGGTGCTCGGCGATCCTTTTCTGAAGATGGATGGGCAAGCCGTGTTCAAGCTCGCCGTCGGAGTTCTTGAAGAGGTGGCGCGTTCGGTGATGAACAAGGCCAACCGGACCAATGCGGACATCGACTGGTTGATTCCTCACCAAGCGAATATCCGCATCATGCATGGCACGGCAAGAAAGCTGAAGCTGCCTCTTGAGAAGCTGATCGTCACCGTCGACGAACATGGCAACACGTCGGCGGCGTCGATTCCGTTGGCTCTGGATGTCGCTGTGCGCGCTGGCACCATCAAGCGAGGCGAAACCGTCATGCTGGAAGGCGTGGGCGGCGGCTTCACTTGGGGTGCGGTGCTGTTCGATCTTTGACTTTTCTGAAGCATTGCCTCACCTTCTCCGCGAGAAAAGCGCAGTCATGACTCCGTTTGCGTTCGTATTTCCGGGACAAGGATCCCAATCCGTGGGCATGCTCGATGTTTGGGGCGGTCACGCCGCAGTGCGCGACACCTTGGTGGAAGCCTCCGAGGTGCTGGGCCAAGACATGGCTCAGCTGGTGGCGCAAGGCCCGAAAGAATCACTCGACCTGACGACCAACACGCAGCCGGTCATGCTGATGGCGGGCGTGGCTTGCCTGCGGGCCTGGCTGGCGGAGACGGGGTTGCAACCCGCCGTGGTCGCGGGGCATTCGCTGGGCGAGTACACCGCGCTGGTGGCAGCGGGGGTGATGAGCTTTGCGGACGCTTTGCCGCTGGTTCGCTTTCGTGCACAAGCCATGCAGGAAGCCGTGCCTGTGGGAGCGGGTGGCATGGCCGCCATTCTGGGACTGGACGCGCAAGCAGTTCGCGACGGTTGCGCAGAAACTGCGGCGGCTACCGGAGAAGTGGTCGAGGCGGTCAACTTCAACGACCCCAAACAAACAGTGATTGCCGGCACCAAGGCAGGTGTGGAACGGGCTTGCGAGGTGTTGAAGGCAAAAGGCGCCAAGCGCGCGTTGCTACTTTCCGTGTCGGCACCGTTTCATTCCAGCCTGATGCAACCCGCGGCGGACCAACTGAAAATTCGACTGGCGTCGACCCTGTTCAATGAGCCGCATATCCCCTTGATCAACAACGTCGACGTTGCAACCGAATCTGCTCCGCAGGCCATTCGCGAGGCTTTGTATCGTCAGGCCTTCGGCGTGGTGCGCTGGGTTGAGACGGTGCAGGCGATTCGGGCGCGCGGGATTTCCCACATCTTTGAGTGTGGGCCCGGCAAGGTGTTGTCCGGCATGGTCAAGCGCATTGATGCCGATGCCGTGACCACGACGGTGCTCGATGCATCCACATTGGCGCAAGCGAGAGGAATGCTGTCATGAGTGAACCGCAGTTGGCAGGGCAGATCGCCCTGGTCACGGGCGCATCGCGCGGGATCGGCAAGGCGATTGCTCTGGAGCTGGCAGCCTTGGGACTGAAAGTGATCGGCACGGCCACCACCGAAGACGGAGCCCGGGCCATTACCGAGTCCTTGAGCGCTTCGGCGGGCAGCCGTGGACTGTGTCTCAACGTCAACGATGGGCCGGGTGTGGATGCCGCGGTCGAAGCCATCGTCAAGGAGCATGGCGGTCTGCACATACTGGTCAACAACGCCGGCATCACGCGCGACATGCTGTCGATGCGCATGAAGGACGACGACTGGGACGCCGTGCTCGACACCAACCTCAAAGCCGTGTTCCGCATGAGCCGTGCGGTGACTCGCACCATGATGAAACAGCGCTACGGCCGCATCATCAACATCACGTCCGTGGTCGGCGCGAGTGGCAATGCCGGTCAGGCGAACTACGCCGCAGCCAAGGCCGGTGTGGCCGGAATGACCCGTTCGCTGGCTCGAGAGCTGGGGAGTCGGGGCATCACCGTCAACTGTGTGGCGCCTGGCTTCATCGAAACCGACATGACCAAGGAATTGTCTGAGCAGCAGACCAGCGGGCTGCTCGCGCAAATACCGCTGGGCCGGCTGGGCCATGCCAGCGATATTGCCAACGCAGTGGCTTTTCTGGCTTCGCCGCGGGCCGCCTACATCACGGGCAGCGAATTGCATGTCAATGGCGGCATGTTCATGAATTGAAAGAGTCGCGCTGATGGGCGCGACCCCGTTTAATCCGGTTTCTGGGCCCGACCGGCACGTGCTGAGGGTGTCTGAGAAACGACACCTTACAAGCCGTAGAATCCCGGGCTGTTTACGTAAACCCTCCTGGAGGAGTCATGAGCGATATCGAAGCACGTGTGAAGAAAATTATTGCCGAACAACTCGGCGTGCCTGAGGCTGATGTGTCCAAAGAGAAGGCGTTCGTTGCTGACCTCGGCGCTGATTCGCTCGACACCGTGGAACTGGTGATGGCCCTGGAAGACGAATTTGGCATCGAGATTCCCGATGAAGAGGCTGAGAAGATCACCACCGTTCAGTTGGCGATCGACTACGCACTGAAGCACCAAAAGGCCTGAGCGATCTGAATTCTTTTTACTTTCCAATTTGCGCATGACTCGCCGCCGCGTCGTTGTCACCGGGCTTGGCCTCATCAGTCCCGTGGGCAACACGGTGGCTGAAGGCTGGTCCAATCTCATCGCTGGACGCTCTGGCATTGCCACCATCACCAAGTTCGATGCATCGAACTTTGCATGCCGGTTTGCAGGCGAGGTGAAGGGCTTCAAAGTCGAGGACTACTTCCCGGCCAAAGAAGCGCGCCACATGGACACCTTCATCCACTATGGGTTGGCGGCTTCCATACAGGCCGTGCACGATGCTGGCCTGCCAACCGGCGATGCCCTGAGTGAAGAAGAGGCAGAACGGACAGGGTGCCTGGTGGGGTCCGGAATCGGCGGCCTGCCGCTGATCGAGGAAACTCACGCCGAATTGGTCGCCCGGGGGCCGCGCCGCGTGTCGCCGTTTTTCGTTCCGGCATCGATCATCAACATGATCTCGGGCCATGTCTCGATCAAGTTCGGATTTCAAGGCCCCAATCTGGCCATCGTCACGGCGTGCACCACCGGCCTGCATTGCATTGGTGAAGCCGGACGCTTGATCGAGTACGGTGACGCAGACGTGATGGTTGCGGGCGGTGCTGAATCGACGGTGTCCCCGTTGGGCATTGGTGGTTTTGCTGCAGCGCGCGCGCTGTCCACGCGCAATGACGATCCTGCGACCGCATCGCGTCCGTGGGACAAAGACCGCGACGGTTTTGTGCTCGGGGAAGGCGCAGGTGTGCTGGTACTCGAAGAGTACGAACACGCCAAACGCCGCGGCGCCAAGATCTATGCGGAGCTGTCAGGTTTCGGCATGGGCGCCGATGCATTCCACATGACGGCGCCGGATGTCGACGGCCCCAAGCGTTCGATGAAAGCCGCCTTGCGCAATGCCGGTCTCAACGCCGACCAGGTTCAGTACCTGAATGCGCATGGAACCTCTACGCCTCTGGGTGACTTGAATGAAACCAACGCCATCAAGCTGGCTTTTGGTGACCATGCCCGCAAGCTGGTGGTGAACTCCACCAAATCCATGACCGGCCACTTGTTGGGTGGTGCGGGTGGCATTGAATCCGTGTTCTCGGTGCTGGCCGTTCGCGATCAGATTTCCCCACCAACGATCAACATCTTCAACCAGGATCCGGAGTGCGACCTGGATTACTGTGCCAACACGGCGCGTGACATGAAGATCGACTATGCGGTGAAGAACAACTTCGGTTTCGGTGGTACCAACGGCACGCTGGTATTCAAGCGCGTTTGACGGCGCTTCGTCGCGGCCCCGATGCACGCGTCTCCTGCTTTCCAGATCACGATTCGCCATTTCGGTATTTGGCGATTTGCTTCAGTTCTGGCTGTCTTCGCGACGGGCGCCGTTGCGGGTGCCTGGCTCTTCGCCATGTGGCCTGTCCGGTGGGGCTGGATTTGCGTGATCGCCTGTCTCTTTGCGGTATGTGCTCTATGGGTTGGCGTGGACTGTTGGCAGCTTCGACCCCAAAGCCTGCGTTGGGACACGCAAGGATGGCATCTGGGGCCGTCTGCCCTGTTGGGCCGGGAGCCGCACCCCGGACAAGTCGTGGTGGCGCTGGACTTGGGGTTCTGGATGCTGCTTCGGTTCGTGCATCAGCAAGGCCCATGGTGGTGCCGCAGTACCTGGTTGCCGGTGCAGCGGCAAGGCCATCGGGCCGAATGGCACGCTCTTCGCTGTGCGGTATATTCCGCGCGGCCCGCCCTCGGCCCGTCGGCGGCCGACGCTCGAATTTCCTGACCGCATGACCTCCACTGACGTCGATGCCCCACTGATCGAACGCGTGAAGCAGGGCGATGTGAAGGCTTTCGAGATGCTGGTGGTGAAGTATCAGCGCCGCATTGAACGGCTGATTGGACGGATGGTTCGTGATGTGGACTTGGTGCCTGACATTGCGCAAGAGACGTTCATTCGGGCTTACCGCGCGATTCCCCAGTTTCGAGGCGACAGCGCTTTCTACACGTGGCTGTATCGGATCGCCGTCAACACGGCCAAGAAGGCCTTGGTGGACCTCAAACGCGACCCACTCGTGACGGAATCCGCACGGGCGGCCCGTGATGACGATGATGAAACTTCCCGGGTGGAAAACGAACTAACCGACGGCGAAACGCCTGAGGCGGTGCTGGCGAGCAAGGAAATTGCGGCTGCGGTGAATGCGTCTATTGAGGCACTGTCGGAAGACCTTCGCCAAGCGATCACCCTGCGCGAAATCGAAGGTCTGAGCTACGAAGAAATCGCCGAGGCCATGAATTGTCCGATTGGCACGGTTCGATCGAGAATTTTTCGGGCGCGCGAGGCGATCGCGTTGCGCTTGCGTCCGTTGCTGGACACTCGGGAAGGCGAACGCTGGTAGGTAAAGCGTTTGCAGGGTTGCGGGTTGGAAGCTGTGGTGGAGACGGACATGTCGCAAAGGTCTGAAAACAAGTTGTCGTCATCGGTTGATGAAGACCTTTCATCGCTGATGGATGGTGAACTGAATGCCGGTGATGTCGGCAAGGCTTGTGCGCGATGGCGTGAAGACCCCGATGCGCGCGGTTCCTGGCACCTCTATCAATTGATCGGTGATGTCCTGCGTTCCGAGGACTTGGCGTCGCCTCTTCAGCGGGACCAAGCGTTTCTGTCTGCATTGCAGCGACGGTTGGAAAAAGAACCCGTGGTCCTGGCGCCGTCTCCGGCCGTAGCCCATGAACGCTCGCCGCGTCGGACCTGGACCGGAGCCGCCGCGGTGGCCGCCGGTTTTGCCGCGGTGGCTGGCGTGCTGGTGGTCACGCAAATGTCGGGCTCATCGCCTGACCCGCAAACTTATGCGTCGGCACCGTCGGTTGACCGACTGTCTTCACCCGTGCAGGCGGTCAACCTGCAAGCGGCTTCTGGGATTGAGGCTTCCGCTGTGAATGCGCAGGTGATCGTTCCCAACGGTCAGTTGATTCGTGATGTGCGTTTGGACGAATATCTGGCCGCCCACAAAAAATTCGGGGGCAGCTCAGCGCTGGGTTCGCCTTCGGGCTTTCTGCGCAATGCGGCTGTCACTGACGACAATTCCCGCTAACAACGCATCTGGCGAGACATGCTCAGTCGCTTACCTGCCATTGCTTGTGCCTTCGTCGCAGCAGCCTCATTTCAATCCGTACACAGTCAAGCGGCGCTGGCCAGCGGTGACCCGCTGGTCGAGGCGCGCGAAACCAGAGCCTGGCTGACGCGCATTCAGGATGCCGCGAACACGCG
>DASQOS010000476.1:0-2637 GCA_035644375.1 Rhizobacter sp. | reverse complement strand
CCGAGCTTTCCTACCGCCGAGGGGTGCGCAGCGCTGCCAGCGAAACGGTTGCTGTGGCACTGGAACGGCTCGAGACAGAGACTTGGCGCCGCTTTGCCGCCAGTCGTGGCCCGTTGACAGGTAGTTTCGGTGATCAGTTGCTGCGAATAGGGCTTGCCGAAACGGTCAATGGAGGCATTCAACCTCGACGCGCCGCCGTGCTGCTCTTTGCTGACGCGCCGGGCAACTTGCTGGCCGCGCATGACACGCGGGCCGATGTGCGATTGATGGTTTACGACGGCAAGACCGCAATACCAGGGGCCACGCCAAACTTGCGTAAACAACCCAAAACCATTCGCGGTCCACTTGTCGATCAAATCGACGCCGCCGTAAAAGCTGTATTGGACGAGCTCGCGCAGGGCCTGACCCTATCGGGGAGCGGCTTTAAAACTTTGCACCTGTACCCGGAACGGGTCGTCAAAGAGGCGATTGTTAACGCCGTGGTGCATCGCGACTATCGACTTAACCGTGACATCTTTGTCCGTGTTTTCGATGACCGCATTGAAGTTGAAAGTCCAGGTGTGTTTCCAGGCAGCATTACGCCGGCAAATATTGCCCGCATGGGCTCAGTTGCACGCAATCCGTTGATTACGGCAAACCTTCGGGAATTTCCGGTAGCTCCAAACATTGACGCCGGTGAGGGCGTAAAGATGATGTTCGCCGAAATGGCCCTGGCCTCGCTGTACCCCCCGCAGTATCGACAAAACACTGATGCAGCTGTTGAAAGCGTGACCGTCACGTTGTTCAATCTGAAGCGGCCCAGTGCTTGGGATGAGGTCAGCGACTGGATTGACCGACAGGGATCTATCGCCAATGCAGATGTCGTATGCATTGCCAAGGTGGACACGCTCAAAGCATCGAAGATGCTAGCGATCTGGCGAGAACAGGGCTTGTTGGAAGCTCTGCCTGGCAGGGGCAAGCGAAATATGGCCTACACCAAACCAGCGCAGGCCCGAGAAGCATCTGACTTGTTATCTGGGCTGAAAGATAACAACCCGAGATGATAGAAAAAATCCTTTTAAATCAATGAGTTACTGATGCAGTTGTTTGCTAAAAAGCAAACTTCCTTGCTGATGTTCCGCTGATCTACCAGGGGTCGGCCACGATGATGTGCGCCACCAGTTTCAAACCGTCGAAGTTCTTACTGCATTGCCTCTTCACAGCAGCAGCAACGCAGCGACGAACAGCTCGGCGCCAGCAGCGACGCCGCGGTGCGCACGTCGTTCCAGGCGACCCACGGTCCGACGTACTGCGGCCAATAGGCGGCCGATGGCTCACCCTCCAACCCGGCAAGCCGGTTGTTTAGTGGCACGTTGAAGGCCATCGTGACCCCGAAACACCCGACCAGGTAGGCCGCGCTCGCGACCAGCAACAGCGTGCCCGCAGCACCGTCCCACCAGGCGATCGCGCCGACCGCCAGCGACAGCAACCCATGCCCATGAACACGAGCATGAAACTCGGCGTGATGACGGTCAGGTCGATCGTCTTCATCGCGTCGGCGCCTTACTGCGCCGGCAGCCGCTGCAGCGCGGTCACTACGAAGGACGAGACGCCGTAGAAGATTCCGCTGCCGAGCGCGGTCAGGGCGGTCAACGCGAAGGGAAGGCTGTTGTCGGGCATCTGGGCCTCCTGGCCATGTGAAGTTCGCCTCACATTCTGCAGGCCGGCTGCATCCAAACGCCGCTTCGTTTCGTCATGGAGACAAGCCCGCCTGCGGTTAGCATCGCCCGACCCGCGTCGATCGACACCCCCCGCCATGGACACAACCCAACCCTTGAACGATCTGATCAGCCGCGTCGCCCTGCACGACCGCCAGGCCTTGCGCGAGCTGTACGACGAAACCGCGAGCCGCTTGCTCGCGGTGGCGCAGCGCATGCTGCGCGACCGCGCCGCCGCCGAAGACGTGCTGCAGGACGTGTTCATCACCGTGTGGTCGCGCGCCGGCCAGTACCCTGCGGTGCACACGCACCCGATGGCCTGGCTGACCTCGATGGTGCGCAATCGCGCCATCGATCTGATGCGGCGCTCGCGCCCCGAGGTGCCGCTGCAATGGCAGGACGCCGACGGCGAAGAACACCACCACGACGTGGCCGACCCGAGCGGCACGCCGATGGAGCGGCTGCTGGCCGCGCAATCCGATGAAAAACTGAGCCAGTGCATCGGCCTGCTGGACGCCGAGCCGCGGCTGGCGGTGATGCTAGCCTACTACGAAGGGCTGACGCATGCCGACCTGGCGCAGCGCCTGGCGCGTCCGCTCGGCACGATCAAGGCCTGGGTGCGGCGCAGCCTGCTGCGCTTGAAGGACTGCCTGGGAGAGCCGGCATGACTTTCTGGCATCAATCCCCCGCGGCCATCGACCACCTGGCCTCGGCTTATGCGCTGGGCACGCTGGCCGGGTCGGCGCGGCGGCGCTTCGAGGCCGTGATGCGCACGCACCCGCCGGTGGCCCGCGCCGCAGCCGAGTGGGACACGCGCCTGCACCCCATGGCACAACGCCTGGAGCCGCTGAACCCGAGCCGGGCGCTGTGGGGCCGCATTGAACAACGCGCCTTCGGCGCTGCGTCGGGGCAGGCCGCCGCGGCGCGATCGGCAGCCGCT
>DASQOS010000475.1:0-4363 GCA_035644375.1 Rhizobacter sp. | reverse complement strand
GTTCGGCTGAACATGCTGGGCATCAGAGCGGCGCGTTGGCGCCGCGCTCGGTGGCGGCCTGGCTGCTGTCGGCGACATAGCCGCCGCCGAGCGCGCGGATCAGCGCGACCTGGGTGTCGAGCACACGCGCTTTCAAGTCGGTGGCCGAGCGGCGCTGGGCGATCACGTTGGACTCTGCGCTGAGCACGGCCAGGTAGCTGCCCAGCCCGGCCTTGTAGCGCTGCACGGCCACGCCGTATGCGGCTTCGGCCAAGACCTGCGCCTGGTCTTGCTGGAGGCGCTGCCGCTCGATGTACTGCAAGGAGCTGATCTGGTCGGCCACGTCGTGCACCGCGTCGATCACGGCGCCGTTGTAGGTCTCGACCGCGGCATCGAGGTCGGCCGACTTGCCGCGCAGGTTGGCGCGCAGGCTGCCGGCATCGAAGATCGGCAGGTGGATCGCCGGGCCCGCGCCGTACTGTTCGCTGCCGGCCTTGAACAGCTTGTCGAGACCGATGCTGTTCAGGCCGACGAGGGCGGTCAGGTTGATGTTGGGATAGAACTGCGACCTGGCGTTGGCCACGTCATGGGTCGCGGCTTCCACGCGCCAGCGGGCGGCCTGAATGTCGGCACGCCGCCCCACCAGATCGGCCGGCACGCTGGCAGGGAAGGCCAGGCTTTGCACCGCCGGGAACGGCGGCGCCAAGCCGTCCAGCGCGTTCGGCGCCTGTGCGGTCAACGCGGCCAGCGAATGCCGGGCGAGCACGATCTGCTCGTCGATCGCTTCGAGTTGCTGGCGCGCTTCGGGCAATGCGCCCTCGCCCTGGCGCAAATCGAGCGTGGTGTCGAGACCGGCGTCCACACGCTGGTGGATCAGGATCAGCACTTCGCTGCGCTGGGCCAGCGTGCGGCCGGCCACCTCGCGCTGTGCCAGCCAACGCGACAGCTGCACATAAGCACGCACGACACTGGATGCGATCAGCACGCGCGCGGCCTGGCCATCGGCTTCGGCGGCCCGCCCGGCGCCCAGCGCCGCGTCGAGCGCGGTGCGATGGCGGCCGAAGAAATCGAGTTCCCACGACGCGGTGGCCTGCACGTTGCCGCTGCTGAAAATGCCACCGGCCAGCGGCGGCGGATAGATCCCGGTTTCGCTGTAGCGCTGGCGCATCGCATCGGCCTCGCCATCGACCCGCACCCCCTGGGCCGCATGCGCAGCCTCGATGCCGGCCTGCGCCCGCAGCAGGCGCGCCTGGGCCACATGCAGGCTCGGGCTGCCGGCCAGCGCGCGCTGCACCAGGCCGTTCAACTCGTTGTCGCCGAAGCCCTTCCACCAGTCGGCCGCGAGCGGCGTGGCCGCTGTGTTCGTCATGCCCAGCTGGCCGGCCGGCAAAGGCTCGGCATGCGGGGAGATACCTTGGCTGCTGGCGCAACCGGCCAGCGTCAACACCACGCTGGCGGCCAGCGCGACGATCATGGCCGTCAGCACCGGCAGGCTGGTGCGGACAAAGAGATGTCCTTTTTTGGGCGAGTTCATGGTGTTTCTTCTTTAGAACATTGTTCAGGCTTTATTTGCTCAGGCAGGCATTAAGAGGCAACAAAACAAGGCGCTCAGGTATCGGCCAGGGCCTCGGCACCCAGGCGCATGGCTTCGCCGTTTTCAAGCATGCGCTTCAGATAGGTTTGCAGCGCTTGCCATTCGGACTTTGAGAATCCGCTCAGGTGGGCGTTCATCACCTCGGCCAGCATCGCGGGCACCTCGGCGATCGCGGCTTCACCTTCCGGCGTCAATTCCACGCGCACCACGCGGCGGTCTTCGGTGCAGCGAACCCGCTTGCACAAGCCCTTATTTTCCAGGCGATCCAGCAGGCGCGTCATGGCACCCGCGTCCATCAGCGAAGCGCGCGCCAGTTCGGCGATCGTGGCGGTTTGCACCTTCTTGATATTGAACAGCGGAGCCCATTGCGCGTTGGTCAGATCGCATTCGCCCAGACGCCGATCCACCTGCGCAATGATGGATGTCGTGATGCGGCGCATCAGATAACCCACGCTCTCTTCGGCGCAGTAGGTGGCCGGGCTATAGAAGGCGGGAGAAGTAGGGGTGCGGGCCACGGCGTTCGCCTCAAATTCGATGAAATGGAATTTACTTGCCTAGTCAATATTTGTCAAGGCTTTGTTAATCGGCCATCGGCGCGTCGGAAAAAGGACCGGCTCACCTACACTCGCCCGATGCCTCCTGCCCCTGCCCTGCCCTTGCCCGCCGGCGCCTCCGCAGCCGCACCTGCTGCCGGCAAGAACGTTCGCTCGCTGAGCGGACTGACACCCTTTCTGCGGCCTTATCGCGGGCGCATTGCACTGGCCATCGTTTTTCTCATCATGGCGGCCGTCAGCACCCTGGTGTTTCCCGCCGCGCTGAAGTCACTCATCGACCAGGGTCTTGTGGCCACCGACCCGGGTGAACGTTTGCTGGCCTTGCGCGGGCACTTCTTTGCGTTGTTCGCCGTCGGTGCGGCGCTGGGCGTGTTTTCAGCGGCCCGCTTCTACATGGTCACCTGGCTCGGCGAGCGCGTGACGGCCGACCTGCGCAATGCCGTGTACGCCCACGTGATCAAGCAGAGTCCCGAATTTTTCGAGACCACTCAGACCGGCGAGGTGCTGTCGCGCCTGACGACCGACACGACGCTGGTGCAAACCGTGGTCGGCTCCAGCCTCAGCATGGGCTTGCGCAACACGGTGATGGGCCTGGGCGCGATGCTGATGCTGATCGTCACCAACCCTTATGTGATGACGCAGGTGCTGGGCATCCTGGTGCTGGTGGTGCTGCCCTCGCTGTACTTCGGGCGGCGCGTGCGCAAGCTGTCGCGCGCCAGCCAGGACCGCGTGGCCGACTCCAGCGCGATTGCCGCCGAGGTGCTGAACGCCGTGCCGGTGGTGCAAAGCTACACACAAGAGACGCGCGAGGCCCAGCGCTTTGCCGAATCGACCGAGAACGCCTTCGGCACCGCGATACGCCGCACGCGGGTTCGCTCGGGCCTGGTGGCTTTCATCATCACCGCCACCTTCGGCGCGCTGCTGTGGGGCTTGTTCCAGGGCACGCAGGCCGTGATCGCCGGCAAGGTCAGCGCCGGCCACCTGGGCCAGACCGTCGTGTACGTGGTGATCCTGGTGGGCTCGGTGGCGGTACTGGCCGAGGTGTACGGCGACCTGCTTCGCGCTGCCGGCGCCACCGAGCGCCTGATGGAACTGCTGGCCACGCGCTCGCCGATCGCCTCGCCGCCACAGGCTCAGGCCTTGCCGGCCGCCAGCAGCGGTTCGTCGCTGCGCTTCGAGGACGTGAGCTTCCGCTATCCCTCGCGTCCCTTGCAGGCGGCGTTGTCACATTTCAACCTTGACGTGGGTGCCGGCGAGACCGTGGCGCTGGTCGGGCCGAGCGGCGCCGGCAAGAGCACGGTGTTTCAGCTGCTGCTGCGCTTTTACGATGTGGCCGACGGCCGCGTGAGCGTGGATGGCGTGTCGGTGCAGGACACCTCGCTGCAGGCGCTGCGCGAGCGCATCGGCATCGTGCCGCAAGACAGCGTGATCTTCTCGGCCAACGCCATGGAGAACATCCGCTACGGCAGGCCGCAGGCCAGTGACGACGAGGTGATGGCCGCGGCACGCGCGGCGTTTGCAGACGATTTCATTCGCGCGCTGCCCGAGGGCTATCAGACCTTCCTCGGCGAACGCGGCGTGCGCTTGTCGGGCGGCCAACGGCAGCGCATCAGCATCGCGCGCGCGATGCTGAAGAACCCGCCGCTGCTGTTGCTGGACGAAGCCACCAGCGCGCTGGATGCCGAAAGCGAACGCATGGTGCAGGCCGCACTCGAGTCGGCGATGAAAGACCGCACGACGGTCGTGATCGCGCACCGCCTGTCGACCGTGCAACGCGCCGACCGCATCGTCGTGCTCGAACATGGCCGCATCGTCGAGATGGGCACGCACGCCCAGTTGGCCGCAGCGGGCGGCCTGTACGCGCGTTTGGCCGCTTTGCAATTCGACACCTGAGTTGTGTAGGTTCAGACCGACAGCGCGTGTTCGGCATGTCCGACAGACTTTCCGGCAGGTGGCCAACAGACTGAGCCGATGCGGTACGCCTGCACCCATTGACCCTCTGAAGGAGCCCCCATGAAAGAACAACTTCTGATTCGTTCCAGCGTCGCCGCCGTCGTGGCCGTGAGCTTGTTGCTGGCCGGCTGTGAAAACATGGGCGAGCGCGAGCAAGGCACGGCCAAGGGCGCCGGGGTCGGCGCGGTCGCCGGCGCCGTGATCGGTTCGGCCACCGGCGGCAAGGCCGGCACCGGTGCGGTGGTCGGCGGCGCGCTGGGCGCAGTCGTCGGCAACATCTGGT
>DASQOS010000474.1:0-3548 GCA_035644375.1 Rhizobacter sp. | reverse complement strand
CTACCACTACCTGAAGCGGCCTTTCACGCTGATCCCGAAGACCGCGGCCGAGGTGGTCAAGCCCAGGTACATCGACAAGGACGGTCAGCCGTTGGCCGACGACGCGCCGGGCGAGCAGGTGGTCGAAAGCATTTATGACATCCCGATCAAGCCCGGCATCCTGTACCAGCCGCACCCGGCGTTTGCCCAAGACGCGCAGGGCCACTACCTGTACCACGCGCTGAAGGCCGGTGAACTGGGCGAGCGGCGCACGCCGCTGGACTTCAAGGAGCAGGGCACGCGCGAGCTGGTGGCCGATGACTTCGTCTACGCGCTCAAGCGCCACGCCACCACGCGCATCACCACGCCCATCTACGGCATTTTTTCGGAGTACGTGGTCGGCCTGAAAGAGTACGGCGCGCTGATCAAGCAGGAAGACGCCAAACTGCGCACCGGACTGGATGCCGCCAGCCAGGACAAGCCGTTTCTCGACTTCCGCCGTTGGCCGCTGGCCGGCGCCACCGCGCCCGACAAGCACCTGCTGCGCATCCGCATCAAGGGCAAGTACCCGCAGTGGAATTATTGGATGTCGATGACCTTCATGGCCCCGGTGCCGTGGGAAGCCGACGCGTTTTATGCACAACCCGGCATGGCAGCGGTGGGTTTGTCGCTGGACCGTTGGCCGGTCGGCACCGGCCCTTACATGATGACCGAGTTCATCCCGGACCTGCGCCACGTGATGCAGCGCAACCCCCACTACCGTGGCGAGCCGTACCCGTGCGAAGGCATGCCGGGCGACAAGGAAGCCGGGCTGCTCGACGACTGCGGCAAGAAGACGCCCTTCGTCGACACGCTTTTGTCCGTCGTCGAGCATGAAAAGGTGTCGTACCAGAGCAAGTTTCGCCAGGGCTTCTACGACGTGCAGGTGTTCGAGCGGGTGGACACCGGCATGGACTACATCGTCGAGATGAAGGACTCCGACGACGTGCGCAAGGAATACGAAGACAAGGGCTTCCAGCTGCCGCAGTTTTCCGATGTCACCAGCTGGATCGTCGGCTTCAACATGCTCGACCCGGTGATCGGCGAAGGCGATACCGCCGAACAGAAAGTGAAGAACCGCAAGCTGCGCCAAGCCATCTCCATCGCGATGGACTGGGAGGAGTACTCCAAAGTCTTTCCCAAGAAGGGCGGCGAGACCGCGATGGGACCGCTGCCCTTCGGCATTGCCGGCTCGCGCCACGGCACGCAAGAAGGCGTGAACCCGGTGACGCACAAGGTGGTCGACGGCAAGATCGTGCGGCGTCCGATCGAGGACGCAAAACGCCTGCTGGCCGAGGCCGGTTATCCGAACGGGCGCGACGCCAAGACCGGCCGGCCGTTGGTCATCAACTACGACTTCTATGCACCGGCGTCACCCGAACGCAAACCCGAGATCGACTGGGTGGTGCGCCAGTTCGCCAAGCTCGATGTCCAGCTTGAAGTGCGCGCCACCGACAACAACCAGTTCCAGGACAAGGTGCGCAAAGGCAAGCACCAGGTGTTCTGGCTGGGCTGGCTGGCCGACTATCCCGACGCCGAAAACTTCTTGTTCCTGCTGTACGGCCCGAACGGCAAGACGCGCTCGGACGGCGAAAACACCGCCAACTACGAGAACACCGAATTCGACACCCTGTTCGCGCAGATGAAGCTGCTGGACGACGGCCCGAAAAAGCAGGCGCTGATCGACCAGATGGTCAAGCGCGTGCAAGAGGATGCGCCGTGGAGCTTCGGCTACTTTCCGTATTCGTCGGCCGCGGTGCAGAGCTGGGTGCACAACTCCAAGCCCGCCGTGCTGATCCGCGACCACGGCCGCTACCTGCGGCTGGACAGCGCCGAGCGCGTGAAACGCCAGAAGCAGTGGAATCAACCGGTGTGGTGGCCGCTGATCCTGGCGGGCGTGGCGCTGGCAGCGCTGCTGCTGATGGCGCGGCGCAGCCTGCGGCGGCGTGAACGCACCAACGCGCGCGGCGAGATCCTGGCCTGAAGGAACAGACCCGCATGCTGCCCTTCATGGTTCGTCGCTTGGCTTACGGTGCACTGGTGCTGCTCGGCGTCAACCTCGCCACCTTCTTTCTTTTCTTCACGGTCAACACGCCCGACGACATGGCGCGCCTGAACATCGGCGGCAAACGCGTGACGCAAGAACTGATCGAGAAGTGGAAGGACGAACGCGGCTACAACAAGCCGCTGTACTGGAACGACAAGCAGCAGGGCGCCGATCGCCTGACCGAGACGATCTTCTGGGAACGCTCGGTGTCGCTGTTCACGCTGAACTTCGGGCGCGCCGATGGCGAAAGCGCGGGCGACATCGGGTACGAGATCAGCACCCGCATGTGGGTCAGCCTGCAAATGGCCTTGCCGCTGTTCGTGCTGCAGGTGCTGGCCAGCACCTTGTTCGCGCTGCTGCTGGTGATGTTTCGCCACAGCCGGCTCGATTTCTGGGGCGTCGTGACCTGCGTGCTGATGCTGTCGATCTCCAGCCTGTTCTACATCATCGTCGGCCAGTACCTGTTCTCGCGTGTGCTCAAGCTGGCGCCGATCTCCGGCTACGCGCCGGGGCTCGACGCGATCAAGTTCCTGGTGCTGCCGATCGGCTTGTCGCTGATCGCCCGGCTCGGCGGCGAAGCGCGTCTGTACCGCGCGATGTTCCTTGAAGAACTCGGCAAGGACTACGTGCGCACCGCGCGCGCCAAGGGCCTGGCCGAACGCATCGTGCTGTCGCGGCACGTGTTGCGCAACGCCTTGATCCCGATCATCACCAGCGCCGGCAGCTACCTGCCGTATGTGTTTCTGGGCAGCCTGGTGTTCGAGAGCTTCTTCGGTCTGCCGGGGCTGGGTGCCTACGTGATCGAGGCCATCACGAAACAGGATTTCGCCGTGGTGCGCAGCATGGTGTTCGTCGGCTCGCTGCTGTACATCGCGACCTATGCGTTGATCGACATCGCCTACACCTGGGTCGACCCCCGGGTGCGCCTGAGCTGACCCATGCCGAAATTCGTTCTGCTCTGGACCGATGCTGCGATGTGGCTGCTGCTGATCGCCTTGCTGGTGTACGCCGTGGCGGTGCTGCGCAGTCCGCGGCTCAGCGCCAACTGGCGCAAGGTGTTTCATGGCGCACCGGCGCTCGCGTCTTTCGTGGTGCTGCTGGCCTGCCTGCTCATCACGCTGCTGGACAGCGTGCACTACCGGCCCTTGCTGCCGGCGGCGGCGAACTTGACAGGTGATGCTTACGACACACGCACCCGGTCGACGCTCGACGCCGTGCTGTCCAGTCTGGTGGATTCACGCGAGGCGACCTACTCGCGGCCGCTGGCGTTTGTCGGCTTCACCAAAGAATCGATCACGCTGAATGGGCGGGTTGAACGCATGGCGCCGCGGCTGGTGCATGGCGGGGCGCATTTGAACGATCCCGACAAGCAATGGGCGCGCGATGTCGCAGGGCGTGCTTCGGCCGGGCTGCTGCTCGGCGCCATCGTGGCGTCTTGCCTTGCCGCCGTGGTGGTGACGCTGGTGGCGCGCAGCCGCGGGCA
>DASQOS010000473.1:0-6222 GCA_035644375.1 Rhizobacter sp. | reverse complement strand
CGAACTCGATCATGTCGGTGCCGGCCGCCTTGTGGCCGCGCATCATGTTGCGCGCGGTCTGCAGCGAGCCGAGGATTTCGAGCGCCTGCGCGTGCAGGGTTTCACCCGCCGGGGTCAGCCGCGTCGGGTACGACGAGCGGTCCACCAGGTCGATACCGGCCCAGGCTTCGAGCGACTGGATGCGGCGCGAAAACGCCGGTTGCGTGACATGCCGCAACTGCGCCGAGCGCGAGAAGCTCCGCGTCTCGGCGAGGCTCACGAAATCTTCAAGCCACTTGGTTTCCACGCGGCGAAGTGTAATGAACGGCCCTCACCGGTTCGCTCAGGTCACGGCTTCTTCTGCACCGCTTTGCTGCAGGCACCACATCTCGGCATAGCGGCCGTCGCGCGCCAGCAGTTCGGCATGCGTGCCGCGCTCCAGAATGCGGCCCTGCTCCATCACCAGGATCTGGTGCGCGTCGACCACCGTGGACAGGCGGTGCGCGACGACCAGCGCCGTCTTGTTGCGCGCCACGCCTTGCAGCTCGGCCTGGATCGCGCGTTCGTTGGCCGAATCGAGGGCCGAGGTGGCTTCGTCGAAGATCAGAAACGGCGGGTTCTTCAGCAAGGTGCGTGCGATGGCGACACGCTGTTTTTCGCCGCCGCTGAGCTTGAGCCCGCGCTCGCCCACCATCGTCTCGTAGCCCTTGGGCGTGGAGACGATGAAGTCGTGGATGCGCGCCGCCCGGGCCGCCGCTTCGATTTCGGCCTGACTCGCGCCGGTGCGGCCGTAGGCGATGTTGTAGGCCACCGTGTCGTTGAACAGCACCGTGTCCTGCGGCACGATGCCGATGGCCTGGCGCAGGCTGGACTGCGTGACCTGGCGCAGGTCCTGCCCGTCGATCGTGATGGAACCTGCACTCACGTCGTAGAAGCGAAACAGCAGCCGCGCCAGCGTGCTCTTGCCGGCCCCCGACGGACCGACCACGGCCACCGTCTTGCCGGCCGGGATGTCGAAGCTCAGGTCATGAAGAATGACGCGCGCCGGCTCGTAGGCGAAGCTCACGTGGTCGAACCGGACAGCACCTTGCGTCACCTGCAGGGGCTTGGCGTCGGGCGCGTCGGCAATCTCGCGCTCGCGCTCCAGCAGCGTGAACATTTTTTCGAGGTCGGTCAGGCTTTGTTTGATCTCGCGGTAGATGACACCCAGAAAATTGAGCGGGATGTACAGCTGGATCATGAAGGCGTTGACCATCACCAGATCGCCCAGCGTCATCTGGCCCGCCACCACGCCGGTGGTGGCGCGCCACAGCATCGCCACCAGGCCGGTTGCGATGATCAGCTGCTGCCCGCTGTTCAGCATCGACAGCGTCGTCTGCGACTTCAGGCCGGCACGGCGCAGCCGTTCGAGGCTCTCGTCGTAGCGCACGGCCTCGAACGCTTCGTTGTTGAAGTATTTGACGGTTTCGTAGTTCAACAGGGAATCGATGGCCTTGGTGTGCGCGGTCGAATCCAATTCGTTCATCTGCTTGCGGAACTGCGTTCGCCAGTTGGTCACCGTGACCGTGAACACGATGTAGACCACCAAGGCGACGAAGGAGATGCCGGCAAACCAGGCATCGAACTTCACCGCCAGCAGCGTGAGCACCATACCGACCTCCACCAGGGTCGGCAAGATGCTGTACAGCGAATACGAGATCAGCGAATGCACGCCGCGCGTGCCGCGCTCGATGTCGCGTGTCATGCCGCCGGTTTGCCGTTCCAGGTGAAACCGCAGGCTCAATGCGTGCAGGTGCCGAAACACATTCAGCGAGATGCTGCGTGCCGTGCCCTCGGTGGCCTTGGCAAAGATCAGTTCGCGCAGTTCGGTGAACAGCGAGGTGCTGAGCCGCAAGCCGCCGTAAGCCAGCAGCAGGCCCACGGGCACCACCAGCATGACGCGCGCATCACCCGGCTTCAGGTTCATGCTGTCGACCAGGGTCTTCAGCAGCAGGGGCACGCTGACATTCGCCACCTTGGCCCCGACCATGAAGCCGAGCGCGATCAGCACACGCCAGCGGTAGCGCCACAGATAGGGGAAAAGCTTCTTCAGCGTGTCCAGGTCGGAACGCGGCGGCGCCGCAGCGGCAGCGCCTTGCGGCACCCGCGGTGCAGTGGCAGAAAGGGATTCAGGGCGCATGGGCAGTCGAAGGAAACGGGCAACAGAGAAGACAAAGCGGAAGCCAGAGTTTGCCTAAAGTTCACGCATTCGTCCCGGCCGCAGATGCAGGCCACTGGCGGACAATGCAAGGGCACCCGTACCCGCATTGCAGGACCTCAGCCATGAACGACCAGGTTTCCGCCGATGACATGAGCCCGCCGGGCCGCCCCAAGGGCGAATACCGGAGTGCGCAGCACGAAGCTACTCCAGTGAGCGCCAAGGTGGCGCCGCTGACCTTGCCCACCGACGGCGAACTGGTGATGCGCGTGATGCCGATGCCGTCGGATGCCAACGGCAATGGCGACATTTTCGGCGGCTGGATCATGGCGCAGGTCGACCTGGCCGGTTCGGTGCTGCCATCGCGCATCGCCAAGGGGCGCATCACGACCGTGGCGGTGAACCAGTTCGTTTTCAAGCAGCCGGTGTCGGTGGCCGACTTGCTGAGCTTTTACGCACACGTGGAGCGCATCGGCCGCACCTCGATCACGGTGCGCGTGGAGGTCTACGCCGAACGCAATCCGGCCGACCTCAAGGTGGTCAAGGTGACCGAAGCGAACCTGACCTACGTGTCCATCGACGCCAACGGCAAGCCGCGGCCCATTCCCAAGAATTGAACGGTGCTCAGGCGTTCGGCCGACGTGTCGGCGCAGTGGCCGGCAGGTCCGGCACGATCTCTGTGCTGATCAGGCCGGCCAACTGTTCCGCCCACAACGCATACACCGCGGGGCCGGGGTGCAGACCATCCTCGGCCATCAGCACGCTGCTGTCGACAGGCTGGTCGTTCTCGAACGGCAGTGGCAGCCACCAGCGGTTCGGTTTGTCCTGGACCCAACCGGCCAGCGCGCGGTTGTAGCGCTGGGCATCCGCCCCGAGCACCCAGCGCAGCGGATTGGGCAGCACCGGGAAGGAATGAATTGGCGGAATGCCGCAGTGGATCACGTGCTTGACACCGGCGCGGCGCGCCACCACACGCGCCAATGCATCCAGGCGCAACAGCCATTTGCGCGTCGGCACGCGGATCAGCATGTCGTTCAGGCCGGTGGCGGTCACCACCACATCCGCAGGGTGCAGCGACAACGTGCGCAACACGCGCACCGAGTCGTGCGTCGTGTCCCCGCTGCGGGCGATCAGCTGCCACACGACCGCACCTTGCAGCCGCTGCGACAGCGCCTCGCTCAGTCGGCCGGCCAGGGCCTGCGTCTGGTTCTTGGCCCCCACGCCGGCCGCCGCCGAGTCGCCGACGATCAGCACGCGCAAACAGACTTTGCCCGCGCCGGCCACGCCTTCGCGCGGTCCCTCGGCTTCCGGCAAGGCGATCGAACGCTTGCGCACCTCGCGCACCTGCCACCACAACACTGGCCTCAGCGCAACGGCTGCAGCCCGGAACATGAGGGGACTCAAGAGAAGGTCGTGAAATCGGGTTTGCGTTTTTGAAAGAAGGCGCTCATGGCTTCTTTCGCTTCGGGGCTGGCCAGTCGGGCGATGAAAATCTCGGCCTCGGCCGCGATCGCCTGCAGCACCGATTCCATGCCGGCCCGGCGCATCAGCTTCTTGCTTTCGCGCACGGCGCTCGGCGGCAGCGCGTTGAAGCGCTCGGCCATGCGCCGCGCATGCAGCGCCACCTCGCTGGCCGGCAACACCGCATTGGCGATGCCGCACTCCACCGCGTCGGCACCGGTGAACGGGTCGCCCAGCAGCAGCTTCTCGGCCGCACGCCGCTGGCCCATCAGCTGCGGCACCAGCAGGCTGGCCGCGAACTCGGGCACCAGGCCCAGGCTGACGAAGGGCAAGGCCAGCCGCGCTTCGTCGGACACGTAGACGAAGTCGCAATGCAGCAACAGCGTGGTGCCGATGCCGATGGCCGCGCCGGTCACCGCCGCGACCACCGGCTTGTCGCAAGCCACCAGTGCGCGCATGAAGTCGAACACCGGCGACTCGGCGGGATCGCCGCTGCGCTTCATGAAGTCTTCCAGGTCGTTGCCCGACGTGAAAATGCCCGGTTGCCCGGTGATCAGCACGCAGCGCACCGCAGCGTCCGCTCCCGCCTGTTTCAGGCCCAGCGCCATGGCCGTGTACATGTCGGCGGTCAGCGCGTTCTTTTTTTCAGGCCGTGCGATCTCGATCGTGTACACGCCGTTCAGCACGGCTGTCTTGATGCTCATCCGATGTCCTTGTCTTGCTGTGTGGCGCTCAGACGCGCTCGAAGATACCAGCGGCGCCCTGCCCCGTGCCCACGCACATCGTGACCATGCCGTACTTCAGATTGTGGCGGCGCAGCGCGTGCACCACGGTGGCCGCGCGGATCGCGCCGGTGGCGCCCAGCGGATGGCCGAGCGCAATCGCGCCGCCCATCGGGTTGACCTTGCTGGGGTCGAGTTTCAAGGTGTTCAGCACCGCGAGCGACTGCGCCGCAAACGCTTCGTTGAGTTCGATCCAGTCCAGTTGGTCTTGCGTCAGGCCGGCATAGCGCAGCGCGGCCGGAATCGCCTCGATCGGGCCGATGCCCATGATCTCGGGCGGCACGCCTTTGGCGGCAAAGCTGACGAAACGCGCCAGCGGCGTGAGGCCGAACTGCTTGATGGCTTTTTCGCTGGCGAGGATCAGGCAGCCGGCACCGTCCGAGGTCTGCGAGCTGTTGCCGGCCGTCACGCTGCCCTTGGCGGCAAACACCGGCTTCAGTTTGGCCAGGCCTTCGAGCGAGGTGTCGGGACGCGCGCCTTCGTCGAGCTTGACGCTGCGGTCGACGCTGCGCGTCTCGCCTGCTGCGCCACCACCCGACAAATCGGCAAAACGCTCGATCACGTCGATCGGCGTGATCTCGTCGCTGAACTCGCCGCTTTGCATTGCCTTTAGCGCGCGCTGGTGCGATTGCAGCGCAAATTCGTCTTGCGCTTCGCGCGAGATCTTCCACTGCGTGGCCACTCTCTCGGCCGTCAGCCCCATGCCATAGGCGATGCCGACGTTCTCGTCGCGTGCAAACACCTCCGGACTGAACGACGGCTTGTTGCCGCTCATCGGCACCATGCTCATGCTCTCGACACCGCCTGCCAGCATCACATCGGCCTCGCCGACGCGGATGCGGTCGGCCGCCATCTGCACCGCCGACAGGCCCGAGGCGCAGAAGCGATTCACCGTGATGCCGCCCACCGTGTTGGGCAGGCCGGCCAGCAGCACGCCGATGCGCGCCACGTTCATGCCCTGTTCGCCTTCGGGGAAGGCGCAGCCGATGACCGCGTCTTCGATGGCTTTCGGGTCCAGGCTAGGCACCTGCTTCAGCGCGCTTTGCAGCACGGCGACCAGCAAGGCGTCGGGCCGGGTGTTCTTGAAATAACCGCGACCGGAACGGCCGATGGGCGTGCGGGTCGCTGCAACGATGTAGGCGTCTTGGATCTGCTTCGTGCTCATGTGAATCGCTCCTGTATTCCTGATCAAGCAGCCGCCGCGGAACCGGCTCTGCCGGGCCGCCAGCGGCGCCCCCTTGAGGGGGAGGCGCCAAAGGCGCTTCGGGGGTGGGTCAATTCCTCACGGGTTTGCCGGTTTGCAGCATGACCATGATGCGTTCCTGCGTCTTCGGGTTCTCCAGCAAGCCGCAGAAGTGCTTGCGCTCCAGCGCCATCAGGTACTCCTCGTTGATGGGCGAACCGGCCTCGACCTCGCCACCGCACACCACGTCGGCGATCAGCGACGAGATGTGGAAATCGTGCGCGCTGATGAAGCCGCCATCGCGCATGTTGACGAGCTGCGCCTTGATGGTCGCGATCGCGTTGCGACCGGCGACCGGGAACAGCGTCTTCGCCGGTGCGCGGTAGCCGCTCTCGTACATCGCCTTGGCCTGCTGGGTCGCGACGTGCAGCAGCTCGTCCTTGTGCGGCACGATCACGTCGCTCCACAGCAGGTAGCCGAGCTGGCGGCTTTCGATCGCGCTGGTGCCGACCTTGGCCATCGCGGCGGCCGTGAACGGCTCCTTGATGAAAGCCAGCAGGTCGGTGCCCGGCGCCGCTGCGGCTTGTTCTGCCGCGCGGCGCGCGATCGCGGCCAGGCCA
>DASQOS010000472.1:0-3746 GCA_035644375.1 Rhizobacter sp. | reverse complement strand
ATGGTGCCCTCCGACGTGATCTGCGGAGTCACAGTGAGGCGCAAGAACGCATCCACGTAACTGACCGTAGGCGGACCACCGAGCTGGGCCTGCGTCACGATGGGCACGCGCACACCGTGCTTTACCACGGCTTGGATGTTGTTCTGCGTGACCACACGCGGGCGGGAAAGAATCTTCAGCAGCCCGCGCGATTCCGCCAACTGGAGCACGAAGTCGATGCGCATGTTATTGGAGGCGTTCACGATCTGGAAGCCGCTGGTCGGCGATGGCAAACCAAAATTCGAGAACAGCGGGATCTGCGATCCGCTTGTTCCACCACCCGAGACGATGTACAGCGGGTTGAGACCGCTGATGGCGGTCGGAGTATTCCCCACCCCCTGCACGCCGCCGATGGCAGTCGGGCCGTTGCCCCAGCCAAAGCCGAGTTGGGTACCGATGTCACGGGCAAAGCTGCGGGTGGCGGCCACCACGCGGGCTTCAATTTCAACTTCCTGCGTCTTGCGATCCATTTGCTGGATCAGCCGATCCACCTGCGGCAGGACCGCGGGAATGTCCGAGATGATCAGCGCGTTGGTGCGATCATCGGAGACAATGTCGCCGCGCTGGGTGAGGAACTTCTTGAGCGTCGGCACCACGTCCTTGGAGTGGGCATAGCTGAGGAAGCGCGTGATCGTGACTTTGTCGACTGCGAGCGCTTCGGCTTCGATCTGCGCGCGCCGGTTCTCGGCTTCTTTCTTCAGCGTTTCCACGGTTGCGATGCGGAGCACGTTGCCTTCGAGTTGCCGGGAAAGATCGTTGTTCTTGAGGACGATGTCGAGTGCCTGATCCCACGGCACGTCATCGAGCACGATGGTCAGGTTGCCATGAACCTGGGGATCGAGAACCACGTTCAGACCGCTGATCTCGTGGATGAGGCGGAAGAAATCCTTCAGGTCGACGTCCTTGAGGTTGACCGAAATCGGCTCGCCCGTGTACTTGGGGCCGCTGGTCGCCTTGCTCTGCGACATCTGGGCCTGTTGTTCGGCGGCCAGGTTCACGGCCGGCTGGATCGCCGATCCGCTGCCCGCATCCTGCCGCATGGCGGCATGGGTGTTCACGGCGACGAGTTCGGCGGCGGTCTTATCGGCAAAGCGCTCGGCAGCGCCCTGAGCTTTTACGGCGGGCTCGACGGGCGGAGCAGATTTGTCATTTTTGGCGGTGTAGCTGGGCTCGACGAAGGCAAAGTCGACTGGCTTGGCCCGAGGCTCTGCTGAAACCGCCGCGGGAGCCGGTGCACTCGCCGTCGTCGTCGCTGTTGCCGAAGCCGTCACCAGTTTCGGCTGGGGGCTGGCAGCTACGGTTTGGGCGGGGGCGGAGATCCTCTTGGCGGCCGTCTTATTGACGATCGCATCCTGAATCTTCAGCGTGAAGTGGCCATCCTTGCCAGCGACCAACTCGGACTGGTGAGCTGCGTCGAGGTCCACCACGACGCGGGTGGTGGGCGGGACGTGGCCGTTCATGCCGATACGCACCATTTTCACGCCGTCACTGCCCACGCTGATCTGGTGCTGTCCTGTGGCCATGACGGTGTTGGGAAGGTCAACGACGATGCGCGCCGGGGAGTCGAGCGTCGTCACCTGGGGCGTTACTCCGCCTTTGGCGGTGAACTCGACACGCAAGCCGTCCTGGCTGTGCGCCACCTCGAGCCGCTGCAAAGCGGAGGCCGTGGCCACCCCTTTGCCCGGCATGTCAGCCGCGGCCGCGATCAGCACGAACGCCAGCAGCGGAAGAATGAGACCCAGCAGTTGCTTTCGCATTTCGTATCTCCCCATCGGAGGCTGTTTCGCCTTCCTATATTTCTTCGAACTCAGAAACCTGGCCTACACGGCCGGGGTCGTAAGCTTTTTCACCACTTCACGCGTAAACGACTTGCCTAACCGGTCCTGCATCGTTTCCTTGAAGATGACGGAATCGCCGGTGATCTTGACCACGTAGCCGTCAAACACCGGATCGTTCTCTCGCAGGAAGTACGCCTTGTTCAAACTGTTAGTCACCACCGCAATGAAACCGGCATCGGAGTGAACCACTCCGCGCAGGTTGATGGCACCGATTTCCAGACACTTCTTGCCGGTGCTGCATCCCGAGCCGCCGGTATGACTCACCACCGGACTGATAAAAGGATCGCGCTTGCCCGACATGCTCCACTTCTTGTCCTGCGCGTCCTTCACAGCATCGTCGTCGCTGGCTTTCTCGTCCTGGCCGGCGCTGGCGGAGTCACTGGTAGTGCTGGACGCTGCCGCGGGCGGGCTGTTCTTTGTCTTTGTCTTTGTCTTTGGAGCCGCCGCTACCGTCTTGTGCGCGGCTGCTGGCTTGGCTTCCTTCTTCACAGCGATCGGCTTGACTGTGACTTTCGGTGCCGGGCTCGCGCTGGCGTCCTTTTTCGGAGCGAAAGGCACAGCCGACTTCGAGGTTGGCGAAGCGGCAACAACCTTTGGCTTGGTTGAGGACGCGTTGGCCTTGGCCGGAGCTGCGCTTGCCTTGGTCGGAGCCACGTTCACCTTGACGGGAGCCACGCTGACCTTGGCCGAAGCGGTGCTGGCCTTAGCCGAGGCCGTAATGGACTTAGCAGGAGCCGCGTTCGTCTTGATCGGAGCCACGCTCGCCTTAGCAGGAGCCGCGCTAGTCTTGAGCACTGCTGCGCTCGACTTCACAGGAGCTGCCGCGGGCTTGGCATGCGAGTCCTTCGCCGCGGGCTGTTTGATCCCGAGCGCTTCATTGGAGGCAGCCGTTTTGTTTTGCTGCACCGTGTCCATCTTGGCGCGCGTGTTCTGGATGATCTCGGGACTCTGCGCCCAGGCCATGCCTGCGGCCAGTGTGCAAACGAGAATGCCGGTAGTCCGCTTCATCGTGTCCCCCTTATTTCTTCGCCGGTTGTCCCGGCTTGGCCGCTGCTGCTGGCGACGGATCCAGGTCATGACTGAAATATGTGGTCGTGAGGCACGTGGCCACCACGCTCTCGTTGGGCGCATACTGATACGTCTTTTTCGCCTTGGCATCCGCGGGCTTGCGAGTTGACGCCACCAGCAGGTTGTTCACGTTCACGATGCGCTCCAACTTGCTCACCCGGTCGAAGAATCCGAGCATCGAGTAGTACGGACCATCGAGCTCGACTTCGAACGGCACTTCCGTGTAGTACTCGCGTGCGCTGACCGGCTTGGCCGTGTAGCGGCGGATTTCGACGCCCGCCTTGCGAGCTTCGCCGCCCACCATGCGCATGAAGTTATCCACTTCCTTCTCATCCGGCACGATGCGGCGCTCAATCTCGAGCTGCTGCTTCAGGCTGGCCAGTTGACGCTCGATGTCGGCCAACTTGGGTTTGTAGGCTTCCAGTTCCGCGTTCTCGCGCACCTTGGCCTGCAGCTTGGTCTGGGCCGATGCGTTTTCGTCGCGCTGGGACTTGAAGACGGTGTAGTAGAGCGCCCCGGTACCGACGACACCCGCCAGCACCAGCACGCCCAAAAGCTTCACACCTGACAATTCACCGAAATTCATAGCGTCCGCCTTTTACGACTTCGCCTTTTCGCAGGTCAGCGTGAATTGAAACGCCTGCATGTCTTTAATCTGCTCATCCTGAATGCTTTCCTTGATCTCGATGTTGCGGAAGTAACCGGTCTTCTGCAGGTTGGCCTGGGCCGACGCGTTTTCGTCACGCTGCGACTTGAAGACGGTGTAGTAGAGCGCCCCGGTACCGACGACAACCGCCAGCA
>DASQOS010000471.1:0-6578 GCA_035644375.1 Rhizobacter sp. | reverse complement strand
AACGCATCGTCGGCGCCTCCATTTACCCGGCGATGATTCTGGGCGTCGGCACGCTGGTGATCGCCTTCTTGCTGCTGTACGTGGTGCCGCGTTTCAGCCAGGTGTTCCAGGACCTGGGCGACCGCATCCCGTTGATGTCGCGCCTGCTGCTGCAGTGGGGCCAGTTCGCCCATGCGCATGGCCTGCAACTGCTGGCCGGCGGCGTGCTGAGCGCCGGCGCCGTGGTCTATGCCTTGACGCGCACCCGGGTGCGCCTGGGGATCGCACGCCTGGTCCAGCGCATTCCGCGCATCGGCGAGTACGTTCGGGTCTACCAGCTGGCGCGCTTCTACCGTGCGCTGGGCATGTTGCAGCAGGCCGGCATGCCCATCGTCACCGCGCTCGACATGGTGACCGGCCTGTTGCCGGTCAGCATGCACGGCGCGCTGGCCGCGGCGCGGCGCGACATCGGTGAAGGCCGTTCGATCTCTGCCGCGTTCGAGTCGAACGGCCTCACGACCGCCGTGTCGCTGCGCTTGCTGCGCGTGGCCGAGCGCACCGGGCAGATGGGCGAGCTGCTCGAACGCACCGCCGGTTTTCACGATGAAGACATCTCGCAGGCGATCGAGTGGTTCATCCGCCTGTTCGAACCCTTGCTGATGATCGGCATCGGCATCGTCATCGGCGTCGTGGTGCTGCTGATGTATGCACCGATTTTCGAGCTCGCCGGCAGCATCCAATGAACCCGTTCAGCGAAAAATACGTGCAAGACGAGGTCTCGACGCAAATGTTGACGCCGGCGGTTGTGCGCGCGGCCCGCCAGAAGGCGAAGCATCAACACTGCAGCGTGACAGCCGTCCTCGAAGAAGAACTCGCGCTGGCGCCCGAGCTGCTGCTGCAGGCGCTCGGCAGCGTGCTGAAGTACCGCGTGCTCGACAGCCATGCGCTGCTGGCATGCGAGCCGGCGTTCGACCTGATCGGTTATGCCGATGCCGCCAAGCAAGGGTGTCTCGCGTTCCGCGAGCACGCGGCAGCGATCGTCGTGGTGTCGGACCCGTTCAACGATGCGCAGCAGGCCTGGTGCGTCGAGCACCTGGCGGGTGAACACGAGTTGTGCCTGGCCCAGGCCGCCGACATCGCCGCCTTCTTGTCGCGGCACGAAGACTCGATGCGCGCGATCGACACCGCCTTGCCGACCACCGAGCTGGGTGCGGTCAGCGGCAACGATCTGGAAGACCTGTCGATCCGTTCGATCGGCGAGGGCACCAGCGTGGTCGTGAAGCTGGTGCATTCGACCTTGTACGACGCCTTGAAAAGCGGCGTCAGCGACATTCACATCGAGTCTCACCTCAGCGGCCTGGTCATCAAGTACCGCCTCGACGGCACCCTGACGCAGGTCGGCGCGCTCGAAGGGCGCGAGCTCGCCGAACAGGTGCTGTCGCGCCTGAAGGTCATGTCCGAACTCGACATCGCCGAACGGCGCGTGCCGCAGGATGGACGCTTTCGTGTGCGCGCGCTGGGCCGCGAAATCGATTTCCGTGTCTCGATCATGCCCAGCATCCATGGCGAAGACGCCGTGGTGCGGGTGCTCGACAAACGCTCGCTGGCCGACCAGGTTTCGGGTTTGCGCCTGGACGTGCTCGGCTTCGACGAGCCGACCTTGCTGGCGTTTCGCCGCATGGCGCGCGACCCTTACGGCCTGCTGCTGGTGACCGGACCCACCGGCAGCGGCAAGACGACCACGCTGTATGCCGCCATTTCCGAGATCAACCACGGGCACGACAAGATCATCACCATCGAAGACCCGGTCGAGTACCAGTTGGCGGGCGTGCTGCAGATTCCGGTGAATGAAAAAAAGGGGCTGACCTTTGCGCGCGGTCTGCGGTCCATCCTGCGGCACGACCCGGACCGCATCATGGTCGGCGAGATCCGCGATCCCGAGACGGCGCAGATCGCCATCCAGGCCGCGCTCACCGGGCACTTGGTGTTTTCGACCGTGCATGCCAACAACGTGTTCGACGTGATCGGCCGCTTCACGCACATGGACGTCGATCCGTACAGCTTCGTGTCGGCGCTCACCGGCGTGCTGGCGCAGCGTCTGGTGCGCATCAACTGCCTGCATTGCAGCGAAGCTGTCAGCGTCGAACCCGAGGCGCTGCGTGATTCGCTGATCGACCCGCAGCGCGTGCAAGGGCGCGTGCTGAAGGCCGGCCGGGGCTGCGGCAAATGCCGAGGCAGCGGCTTCAAGGGCCGCAAGGCCGTGGGCGAACTGCTGACGCTGGACGACAGCCTGCGCGAGTTGATCGTCGCTCGTGCGCCGGTGCGGCAGATCAAGGAAGCCGCCCGCAAGAACGGAACGCGCTTCCTGCGCGATGCCGCGGTGGACTTGTTTCTGGATGGCCACACCACTTTGGACGAGGTGAACCGTGTCACGCTGGTTTCCTGAGCGCCTGGAGCTGTGGCTGAAGCCGTCGAAGGCCGAGCCGCTGCTGGCCGCGTTCGAACGCGAACTCGACGGCCGCGCTGCTGCCCCCGGCACGCATGTGACCTGCATCGTCAGCGGAGAAGGCGTTCGTTACGGCGTCGTTCCGTGGCAAAGCGACATGGCAACGCCGGCGCAACGTCACATCCTCGCCGAGCATTGCTTCACCGAGGCATACGGCGACGTGGCGCGCGGCTGGACGCTGCGCCAGCACAGCGCTGGCTACGGCGCCGCCACACTGGCCTGTGCGATCGACACGCCGCTGCTCGACCGCTTGGCCGCCTTGATGCAGGCGCGCCGGTTGAAACTGAGCAGCGTGCAACCGGCGTTGATGGTCGCCTTCAACGCGGTGCGCCGCCGAATTGACCCCGGCATGTTCTGGTTCGTCTGGGTCGACGGCCCGTGGACCACGCTGTTGCTGATGTCGCCCGGCGAGCCGCTGCATGTGAAACGCCTGGCGTCCGCGACCGAGTTGACGCGGCTGATCGAGCGCGAATGGTTCGCGCTCGGCATCGACGCGCCGCGCTGTCCCGTCTACGTCGTTCGCGCGGCCTCGGCCGCGGCCGCGGTGGCCCGGCAGGCGCCCTCTGAAAGCGGATGGCGCGTGGTCGAACTGCCTGCGCTGGCCGATGGCGCGGCGCATCTACCTGGCATGCCGGCCGACAGCCGGTTGCAAGCCGCATGAGCGTGGCGCCGCTGCACCTGGATTTGCATCGGAACGCGGCGTCCGGCTGGCGTGCCGTCGGCTGGGGCGCGCTCGCGGCGGCCCTCGCGGCGAGCCTGGCGCTCGGCCAGACCTATGGCGAAGTCACACAGCGACACGCCGCGTCACAGAGCCGGCGTGACCGGCTCAGCGAACGCGCCCAGGCCAAGGCGCCGCGCAGCGCGGCGTCGTCCGACCCGCGCACCTTGATCGAGGTGCAGCGTGCGAACCTGATCATCGATCAGCTGACGGTGCCCTGGGACGACTTGTTCGGCGCCGTCGAGGCCGCCAATGCGCGCGGCGTCGCCGTGCTGTCGCTGACGCCGAATGCACGCGAACGCAGCCTGCGGCTCACCGGCGAGTCGCGCTCGATGGGCGATCTGCTGTCCTATGTGGGCCGCCTGGCCGATCAGCCGGCGTTGAGCCAGGTGCATCTGCAGGGCTACAACACCGTGCTGCGCGAGGGCGTGTCGGTGGTGGCGTTCACCTTGGCCGCCACATGGCGGCAGCAGCCGCCATGACGCGCTGGCGCTGGGAACTCTTGCACCGGCTGCGCCTGGTCGGGCTGCCGGGCTGGCTGGCCGCCGCGCTGGCGCTGGTCTGCGCGCTCGCCTGGTGGACCGCGCTCAGCCCCCTGCTCGAAGAGTCGGATCGGCTCGACACCGAGAGCGCGGCGCTCGAACGGCACGCCCGCGAGCGTGGTTCGAACGCGGCGCCTGTGGCGACGACACCGCAGCAACAGCTGGCGGAGTTCGAGCGCCGCTTCACCGGTGAAAAAACCCTCGCCGAGTCGCTGGGCCGCCTGCAAGCGGTCGCGCAGCGGCAGGGCGTGCAACTCGATCAGGCCGAGTTCAAGTTCAGCGCCGATGCCAAAGACCCGTTGGCGCGCTACGCCATCGTGCTGCCGATCAAGGCCGACTACCGGGCGCTGCGGCGCTTCACGCGCGACGCCGCGCATGAGTTGCCGGGGCTGGCGATGGAAGACGTGAGCCTGCGCCGCAGCGACAGCCAGTCGCCGCTGCTCGACGCGCAGCTGCGTTTCGTGTTGTTCGTGACCAAGGCGCACTGAGCCATGGCAACGCTGAGCCCTGTGCGCAAACGCATCGCGATGCTGATCATTGCGGTGGGCGGCGCATTGATCGTCGAGCGCGTGGTGGCCTTGGCCTCCGACGAGGGTGAAGTCGCCGCGCCGGTGCTGGCAAAGCAGGCGCGCAGCGGCGTGAGTGCGGGCGCCGGCGGGTCGAGCGAGGCTGCGGCGCCTGCAGCCGGCGCCAGCCGTGTGCAGATGGACCGGCTGCAAGCCAGACAGCAGCTCGGGTCCGATGCCGCCGATGCGTCGCAGCCGGACCTGTTCGGCACTGTGTCGTGGCAACCACCTGCACCCAAGATCGCCGCGGCGCCGCCGCCCAAGCCGGTGGCGCCGCCGTTTCCCTATGCCTACATGGGTGGCCTGTCGGAAGGCGATGCCAGAACGGCCTTTTTCACCAAGGGCGAACGTGTGCTTCCGGTCAAGGCTGGCGACACCATTGACGCGCTGTACCGCGTCGACCTGATGACTGAAACGCAAATGACGCTGACCTATCTGCCTCTCAACGAAACGCTGGTCGTGGCCCTGGGAGACGGGCGATGAAGCGCCTGGTTCACCCCCTGGCCGGCTGGCGGGTTTGCTCGTTGGCGATCTGCCTGGCGCTGCCGCTGATGGCGTGCGCGCCGGGCCGCGAGTTCGTACGCGACGGCCAGCAAAAGATCGACCAGGGCCAGCTGGAAGAGGGGCTGCTGCAGATGGAAAAAGGCATCAGCCTGGAGCCCGAGAACCGCGAATACCGCATGCTGGTGATTCGCCAGCGCGAAACACAAATCGGCCTGCTGCTGGGGCGGGCCGACGCACAGCGCAACGCCGATCGTTTTGACGACGCGGTGGCGCTGTACCGGCGCGTCATCGGCATCGACCCGAACAACACGCGGGCCCAGGCCGGACTCGACGCGGTCGAGTCGGCGCGGCGCCAGCAGCAGCGGGTCGACGAAGCGCAGACGCTGCTCACACAGGGCCGTGCCGACGAGGCCGAACAGAAATTGCAACAGGTGCTGGCCGAAACCCCCACGCACGCCAAAGCCTTGAGCCTGAAGCAGGCGCTGCTCGACCGGGCCGGGCGCATGGCCGAGACGGCGCAGCCGGTGCTCAAGCCGAGCCTGCGCAAACCGGTGTCGCTGGACTTTCGCGACGCCAACCTGAAGTCGGTGTTCGACGCCTTGTCGCGCACCACCGGCATCAATTTCGTGTTCGATCGTGAAGTCAAACCCGACATCAAGATCACGCTGTCGATCGCGAACCTGAGCATCGAAGACGTGATCGGCGTGCTGGCCGTGACCAACCAGCTCGAACGCAAGACCTTGAACGAGAACACCGTGCTGATCTACCCGAGCACGCTGGCAAAACAAAAGGATTACCAGGAGCTCGCGGTCAAGACCTTCTACCTCGTCAACGCCGACGTCAAGGCGGTCTTCACGATGCTCAAGACGGTGCTCAAGAGCAAGGACCTGTACGCGGACGAGCGGCTCAACAGCCTGACCTTGCGCGACAGCATCGACGCGATCCACCTGGCCGAAAAACTGATTGCCGCGCAAGACCTGGCCGAGCCCGAGGTGCTGCTCGACGTCGAGGTGCTCGAGATCAAGCGCTCGCGCCTGCTGGAGATCGGCATCGACCCGCCGGGCAAGTTCAGTCTGCTGAACATCGTGGCCAACCCGTCGACCGTCGTGAACACGGCGGCCGGGCCGACCACCGTGGTCAACAACACCTTGACGACGACGCAACTGACCCTCGATCGCCTGCGCCACATCGCCGCGTCCAGCGTCGGCATCGACAATCCGGCGCTGAACCTGCGCGGCGAGAACGGCGATACCAACATTCTTGCCAACCCGCGCATTCGCGCGAAGAACCGCGAGAAGGCGCGCATCCTGATCGGCGACCGCGTGCCGGTCATCACCACCACGTCGGCCGCCAACGTCGGCGTGTCGGAATCGGTCAGCTACCTCGATGTGGGCTTGAAGCTCGACGTCGAGCCCAACGTGTACCTGGACAACGAGGTCGGCGTCAAGGTCAACCTCGAGGTCAGCAACATCGTGCGCGAGGTGCGCAGCAATTCGGGTTCGCTGACCTACCAGATCGGCACGCGGCAGGCCACCACGACCTTGCGCCTGAAAGACGGCGAGACCCAGGCGCTGGCCGGCCTGATCAGCGACGAAGACCGGCACAGCACGGCGGGCATTCCCGGCATGGTCGACCTGCCCGTGTTGGGGCGGCTGTTCTCCACCGAGCGCAACGACCGCACCAAGACCGAGATCGTGCTGCTGATCACGCCGCGCGTGGTGCGCAACCTGGCCAACCTCTCGCCCGATCGCAACGAACACGCC
>DASQOS010000470.1:0-5162 GCA_035644375.1 Rhizobacter sp. | reverse complement strand
CGCCCTTGCTGGAACCGTGGCAACGCGAGATCGTGCGCATCGTGCGCAAGGTGGCGCAATATTTCTACCCGCAGCGCCAGACGCAGGTGATGAACGAAGGCTGGGCGACGTTCTGGCACCACCACCTGCTCAACACCATGTACGACGACGGCCATCTGAGCGACGGCATGATGATCGAATGGCTGAAGTCGCACACCAACGTGGTGTACCAGCCCCCTGTGGGGCACCGCGCCTACAGCGGCATCAACCCGTATGCGCTCGGCTTTGCGATGTACACCGACATCAAGCGCATGTGCGAGAACCCGACCGACGAAGACCGGCTGTGGTTTCCCGGTGTGGCCGGAACCGATTGGCTGCGCACGCTGGACCACGCCATGCGCAACTTCAAGGACGAGAGCTTCGTCGGCCAGTACCTGTCACCCCACCTGATGCGCGAATTCCGCCTTTTCTCCATCGTCGACGACGAAAATGAGTCGGAGCTCGAAGTCGCTGCGATTCACGACGAATCCGGTTATCGCCGCGTGCGCGAGGCGCTGGCGCATCAATACGACCTCGGCAGCCGCGAGCCCAACATCCAGGTCTGGAACGTCAACCTGCGGGGTGACCGTGCCTTGACGCTGCGCCATGCGCAACACAACGACCGCCCGCTGCACGACGGTGTGCAAGAGGTGCTCAAGCACGTGGCGCGGCTGTGGGGCTTTGGCGTGCACCTCGAAAGCGTCAACGGCAGCGGTGAAACCGTTCAGCGCTGGACCGTCAACCCGGTCCCGAAATGAAGGCCCTCGGCCGAGGCCGATTCACCGCAAAGGCGCAAAGAACGCGAAGTACGCAAAGGAAAGCTTTTTTCTTGGCGACCTTTGCGGTGAATCGGCTTTTGCGTGATCCGCAAGCCGGTCAACGCGCGGACCGGCTTGGGAGTCAGCCAGTGGTCGCGGGCATGAACGGCCGCACCACGCTCAGCACCTTCTCGACGTAGGCTTCCTTCTCGCCGACCGGCGCGACGTAGTGCAGCGCCTGGGCCGCCATCTCCGGGCCGGCGCGGCTCACCATCACCCACGCGGCCAGGTACTGTGACGCCATGCACCCGCCGGCGGTGGCGATCGGTCCGCGCGCATGGAATGGTTCGTCCAGCACACGCACGCCGGTTTCCAGCAGCCACGGCTTGGTGATCAGATCGGTGCATGCCGGCATGTCGGCCAGCAGGCCCAGGCGTGCCAGGATCAGCGAGCCGGAGCACTGTGCGCCGATCAACTGGCGCAGCGGGTCGAGCGCCAGGCGGTCGAGCAGCGCCGCGTTCTCGGCAATCGCGCGGGTGTAGATGCCACTGCCGAACAGCACCACGTCGGCCTCGTTGGCGAACTCCAGCGGTTGCTGCGCCTCGATGGTCACGCCGTTCATCGAGGTCAGGCGCGTGTTCGGCCCGGTGATCTCGGCGGTCCAGCCGTGTGGACGCAAGCGGTTCAACAGGCCGAGCGCGATGAACGAGTCGAGTTCGTTGAAGCCGTCGAAGGTGACGATTGCCGCCCGCGTGGCGGCCGGGCTCACCGCCTTGCGCATCATTCTTCGAGCAGGCTGCGCAGCATCCAGGCGGTTTGTTCGTGCACGGTCAGCCGTTGCGTCAACAGATCTGCGGTCGGTTCGTCACCGGCCTTGTCGGCGACCGGGAAGAGCGTGCGTGCGGTGCGCGCGACAGCTTCATGGCCCAGCACCAAAATCTCGACCATCTTCATGGCGCGCGGTGGCGTGATCGGCACATCGGGAATCGACGCCAGCGCGCTGAACTGGGCGTACGAGCCCGGTGCTGCATGGCCCATGGAACGGATGCGCTCGGCAATGGGATCGACGGCGGTCCACAGCTCGGTGTACTGCGTCATGAACATCTGATGCAGGCTCGTGAACATCGGGCCGGTCACATTCCAGTGAAAATTGTGCGTCGTCAGATACAGCGTGTAAGTGTCGGCCAGCAGTTTGCTCAGGCCGGCAACAATGGCGGCCCGGTCCTTGTCGCCGATGCCGATGTGAATGGCCAATGCCTTTGCCGTGGGTGCGGCGGCGCTGCCGGCAGACGCAGATTTGGTTTTTTTTGCCATGGGCCTTCTCCTTCTCCAAGTGGGATGGCCACAGTCTAGCGAGGACCACGACAAGTGCAACCCGTCTTGCGATTGCCCGTTGCTGCAGGATGTCATCGCGAAAGGCGAATTTGTCACCCGGCCTGCGTCGGCGTGCGCAACGCCTTCTATCCTGTTGATCGCCTCGTGCGCTGCGCTGCGGATGCCCAAGCCGAGCATGCCGTCGCGAGCCCGCGCGTTCGCTTGTTGCTGCGGGGCGGCTTGGCCGCGGCGCTGCTTTGCTTCTCGGCGAGCGCGATGACCGCCAAGTCAGCCGATGCGCCTGGCCTCGACGAGCTGAAGGCCGCCTACCTGTACAAATTCACCAGCTTCGTTGACTGGCCGAATGCCGCCTTCGAGACTGGTGACAGTCCGATCGTCATCGGCATCGTGGGCAACGCGCGCGTGCGGGACCATCTGACAAGCCTGCTGTCCGGCCGATTGGCGCAAGGCCGCCCTGTCGTGGTCAAACAGTTCGGAGCCGGCGATGCCATCGCCGAGGTGAACGTGCTTTTCGTCGCTGGCAGCCTGTCCTTGCGCAAGGACTGGGAGCGGCGCCTGGACGGGCGCCCCGTGCTGTGGGTGACCGATGTGCCGGGTGGATTGGCGCGCGGCAGCCTCATCAACTTCGTGCAGGTCAACCACCGCCTGCGTTTTGAAGCCTCGCTGCCGGCCATCGAGCGCTCCGGGCTGGGTGTCAGTTCGCGCCTGCTGGCATTGGCTGAGACGGTGCTCACCAAGCCATGAGAGTCAAAGGCTCGCTGCAGCGACAGCTCACCTGGGTGGTCATGACGACCACCTTGGCCGCGCTGCTGCTGAGTGCGTTCGTGCTGATGGTGTACGAGGTGCGCGCTTACCGGCAGGCCTGGATTCTGGACCTGTCCACCCAGGCCGATCTGATCGCCACGGCCACCGCGCCGGCGCTCGCGTTCGACGACCCCAAGGCCGCCAACGAGAACCTGGCGCTGCTGCGCGTGCGCCCGCAGATCCGTGCCGCCGCCATCTACACCGCCAACGGACGTTTGTTTGCCGGCTATGTGTCCGCACTGTCCGCGAACGATCCGCTTGTGCCTGCGACGGCGCTCGCCATCGGGCACCGCTTCAACGGCGCCGACCTCGAAGTCAGCCAACCCATTCTGCAAGATGGGGACCTGATCGGTTCCGCCTACATTCGTGCGGCCTATGGCCTCACCGATCGCCTGAAAGACTACCTGCTCATCCTGGCGATCGTCACCCTGGCCAGTCTGGCCGCGGCCTGGCTCATCTTCCGGCGCCTGCAAAAGGGCGTCACGCGTCCCATCCTGGCGGTGGCGCAGGCCGCGCGCGACGTGGTGGAGCGCCGCAACTACGCCGTCCGCGTGCCGAAAACCACCACCCACGAGGTCAGCGTGCTGGTCGAATCGTTCAACGACATGGTGCGCGATCTGTCCAGCGAGATGATCGAGCGGCGCAAAGCCGAAGAGGCGCTGCGCACTGCCGATCGCCACAAGGATGAGTTCCTGGCCACGCTGGCGCACGAGCTGCGCAACCCGCTGGCGCCCATGACCAACGGGCTCGCCATCCTCAAGCTGCCGCAGGCCGGCGAAGCCGCGCACCGGCGCGTGCGCGACATCATGGAACGCCAGCTCAAGCAGATGGCGCGGCTGATCGACGACCTGCTCGACGTGTCGCGCATCTCCACCGGCAAGATGGACCTGCGGCGCGAGCACATGGACCTGATGCCGGTGCTGCGCGGCGCCGTCGAGATCGTCGAACCCGACATGCAGGCGCGCGGCCACACGCTGGCGGTGTCGCTGCCGCCCATGCCGGTGTGGATCGATGGCGACGCCGCGCGCCTGGCGCAGGTGTTTGTCAACCTGTTGAACAACGCCGCCAAGTACACCGAGAACGGCGGCCGCATCGCGCTCCATGCCGAATTGATCGACGCCCAGGTGTGGGTGCGCGTGAGCGACGATGGCCTGGGCATCGAACCCGCCAAGCAAGCGGCGGTTTTCGAGATGTTCGAGCAGGTCGACAAATCGCTGGAACGCGGCCGCGCGGGCCTGGGCATCGGCCTCACGCTGGCGCGGCAACTCGTCGATTTGCACGACGGCAGCCTTGGCGTGCACAGCGCCGGCCTGGGCCAGGGCTCCGAATTCACCGTGTGTCTGCCGGCCGCGATGCAGTCCGATGCACCGGCCGTCAGCGGCCCGCCGCCGCCGGGCGGCGTGCAACGGCCGATGCACATCTTGATCGCCGATGACAACGTCGACTTCGCCGCGACGCTGGCCGAAATGCTCACGGAACTGGGTCACCGCGTGCGGGTGAGCCATGACGGGCAAGCGGCCTACGACGCGGTTCTTGCCGAGCTGCCCGATGTGGGCCTGTTCGACATCGGCATGCCGCGTCTCAATGGCTACGAACTGGCGCAGCGCCTGCGCCAGCGCGAGGCAAGCCGGTCGCTGGTGATGGTGGCCTTGACGGGCTGGGGCCAGGACGCCGACCGCAGGCGTGCGCTCGACGCCGGCTTTGACGAGCATGTCGTCAAGCCGGTTCAGCCCCTCGAACTGCTGCAGATGCTGGTGCGCCTGAGCGCCCATCGGCGACCGAAGGCGGGGCGCCGTCAGGAGATGCGCGTCACGCCTTCCAGCGGACAGGCGTAAATCGCATTGCGCAGCGCGGCGATGGCTTCGTAGCGCGTGAATGTGCGGCGCCACACCAGCACCACGCGGCGCGTCGGCGCCGGCGGGGTGAAGGGCACGTAGCGAATGTGCGGTTGAATGTCCTTGGGCACGCTGAGCTGCGGCACCACCGTCACGCCCATGCCCGATGCGACCATGTACTTGATGGTCTCCAGCGACGAGCCTTCGAAGCTCTTGCGAATGCCTTCGGCGTCGCTAGAGAAGCGCGCGTACTCGGGACACACCTCCAGCACGTGGTCGCGAAAGCAGTGGCCCGTGCCCAGCAGCAGCATGGTTTCCCGCTTCAGTTCTTCGGCGCTGATGCTCTTGCGCTGGGCCAATGGGTGCGCCTCCGGCACCGCCACCATGAACGGTTCGTCGTACAGCGGCGCCA
>DASQOS010000469.1:0-5283 GCA_035644375.1 Rhizobacter sp. | reverse complement strand
CGTGGCCGAGCCGCCACCGGCCGATTGGCGCAAGCAACTGGCGCTGCGGCTGGGGCAGCGGCCGCGGCGCATCGGCGCCTGGACCGAACTGGCGCTGTTCGGCGCGCGCCAGTGCCTGGACGCCGCCGGGGAAGCGGCGTTGCCCGCGGGCGTTCATCTGCGTGTGGCCAGCCTGAGCGGCCCGCGCAACGCGACGCGCGCGATCATCGAACAGGGCGCCCTGGGGCTGCCGATGCCGTTCAGCTTCATGCAAAGCCAGCCGAGCCAGATGCTGGCGGCGCTGAGCCAGCACCTGGGGTGGTCGGGCGATGCCCGCTTCACGCTGGGCCGCGACCGCGACACCTTGCTGCGCATGGCGCAGCGGGAGTGCGGCGCCGCGGGCGTGCTGATCGGCTGGGTCGAAGAAGACCAGGCCACCGAGTGGTGGCGGCTGGCGGCCGTTTCCGACTGACCCGGTTCGCGTGGAAGCACGCGTCCGTGCGCCCGAGACGTCCTTGACGGTCAATACATAGGAATTGTCTATTGAAACAATTCCATCAATCAATTTCCTAAACCGACAACAGGTCAACACAATAGCCCTGTGGATGCGAACTACTCTCATTTGAACGACTCTCATTGGTATCGCGTCCGCTGCATTCCAACCCACCCAAGAGGATCCAAAACCATGTCTCTGATCAACACCCCAGTCCAGCCATTCAAGACCCAGGCCTTCAAAAACGGCAAGTTCATCGAGGTGTCCGACGCCAGCCTGAAAGGCAAGTGGTCCGTGCTGATCTTCATGCCGGCAGCCTTCACCTTCAACTGCCCGACCGAAGTCGAAGACGCGGCCGACAACTACGCCGAATTTCAGAAGCTGGAATCCGAGGTCTACATCGTCACGACCGACACCCACTTCTCGCACAAGGTGTGGCATGAGACCTCGCCGGCCGTCGGCAAGGCCAAGTTCCCGCTCGTCGGCGACCCGACGCACACGCTGACCCGCATGTTCGACGTGCACATCGAAGAAGAAGGCCTGGCGCTGCGCGGCACCTTCATCATCAACCCCGATGGCGTCATCAAGACCGCCGAGATCCACGACAACGCCATCGCGCGCGACGTCAAGGAAACGCTGCGCAAGCTGAAGGCAGCCCAGTACGTGGCCAAGAACCCCGGCCAGGTGTGCCCGGCCAAGTGGCAGGCAGGCGCCGCGACGCTGACCCCGTCGCTGGACCTGGTCGGCAAGATCTGACTCTAGAGAGCGGCATTAGCGGGCGGCCCGGCGCCGGGCCGCCCCAAGCCGGGCCACGCCCCCCTCGGGGGCAGCTTGCAGCGCAGCTTGCAAGCGTGGGGGCTTCAAGCGTGGGGGCTTCATGACTCGACAGGACCTTCGGGCCCTGTCGACAGCGCCCGCTGCTGCGTGGGTGCTGTCGACCGGGCCCGTGTCGTCTCGCCCGTTGAACCAAACCAAGAAAGGAATCTCGCCATGCTCGACGCCACCATCCAGGCCCAGCTCAAGGCCTACCTCGAACGCATCGATCAACCTGTCGAACTGATCGCATCGCTGGACGACCGCCCCGCGTCGCAGGAAATGCGCACGCTGCTGGAAACCATCGCGACGCTGTCCGAACACGTGACCGCGCGCTTTGACGGCCAGCACGACCGCCGCCCATCGTTCCAGGTCACCCGCGCCGGTGCCGACATGGGCCTGCGTTTCGCCGCCGTGCCGATGGGCCACGAGTTCACCTCGCTGGTCCTGGCGCTGCTGCAGGCCGGCGGCTACCCACCCAAGGTCGAGGCCGAGTTGCAAGAGCAGATCCGCGCGCTCGACGGCGACTTCGTCTTCGAAACCTGGATGTCGCTGACCTGTCACAACTGCCCGGACGTCGTGCAGGCGATCAACCTGATGGCGGTGCTGAACCCGCGCGTCAAACACGTGGCGATCGACGGCGGTCTGTTCCGCGAAGAAGGCGAACAGCGCCAGATCCTGGCCGTGCCGATGGTGTTCCTCAACGGCCAAGCGTTCGGCTCGGGCCGCATGGAACTGGCCGAGATCGTCGCCAAGCTCGATACCAACTCGTCCTCGCGCGACGCCGCCAAGCTGGACGCCAGGCCGGCCTTCGACATGCTGGTGGTCGGTGGCGGCCCGGCCGGTGCGGCCGCGGCCGTGTACGCCGCGCGCAAAGGCATCCGCACCGGCGTGGTGGCCGAGCGTTTCGGCGGCCAGACCCTGGACACCCTGGGCATCGAGAACTTCATTTCGGTGATGGAGACCGAAGGGCCGAAGTACGCCGCAGCGCTGGAAGCCCATGTGCGCGCGTACGAGGTCGACATCATGAACGGCCAGCGCGTGGACAAGCTCGAACCGGCCGCCGAACCCGGCGGCATGGCGACCGTGCACCTGGCCAACGGCGCGACGCTGCAGGCGCGCAGCGTGATCCTGTCCACCGGCGCACGCTGGCGCAACGTCAATGTGCCGGGCGAAGCGGAGTACCGCAACAAGGGCGTGGCTTACTGCCCGCACTGCGACGGCCCGCTGTTCAAGGGCAAGAAGGTCGCGGTGATCGGCGGAGGCAACTCGGGCGTCGAAGCAGCGATCGACCTGGCCGGCATCGTGCAGCACGTGACGCTGGTCGAGTTTGCAGACCAGCTGAAGGCCGATGCGGTGCTGGTCAACAAGCTCAAGAGCCTGCTCAACGTGACGATCCACACCAACGCGCAGACCACCGAGATCACCGGCGTTGGCGGCCGGGTGAACGGCCTGCGCTACAAGGACCGGGCCAGCGGCCAGGAGCATCTGGTCGAACTGGCCGGCGTGTTCGTGCAGATCGGCCTGGTGCCCAACACCGAGTGGCTGAAGGGCACGATCGAGCTCAGCAAGTACGGCGAGATCATGGTCGACGCCAAGGGCGCGACCAGCATGGCCGGCATCTTTGCCGCCGGCGACGCGACCACGGTGCCGTTCAAGCAGATCATCATCGCCGCGGGCGATGGCGCGAAGGCGGCACTGGGTGCTTTCGATCACCTGATGCGCAGCAGTTCGCCGGTGACTTGAGCCCCCGGCCTGCGGAGATACCGCAGGCCGCCCCCCGCGGGGGGCGCTCAGCCGCCTTGGGGCGGCGCGGCGCCAGCTGAGCTCGCGTTGAATACCGTCGATGGCTCGGTCAGCGCAGGTCGCCCGCGAGACTGGCCAGCGTTTCCGGGGCGATGACCACGTGGGCCGGGTAGTTGCGGTGGTCGCACCCCAGCTTCACCAGCGCCCCGGCGCGAACCGCGTCACGCGCTCCCTTCGGAAACTCGAAACGCAAAAAGTGCACCGCCGAGGTCTTCTCGTCGGTCTCGCGGTCCAGGTCTTCGTCGGCGACGGCGTAGACGCGGGCATGGCCTTCTACCTCGACGAACATGCAATCTTCCACGCCGATCAAGCGCGCCAGCTCGCGCTTGCGCTCGTGCACGTCGGGGTATTCGATCAGCATCGTGGCCTTCCAGTTGCCGCCGTCGGGTACCAGCGGCTGGTAGGCGTCGATCTCGCTCTGGATGCCGTCTTCGTCGAAGATTTTCTCGATGTACAGCATCTCCTGGATCTGCCGGCGGATGGTTTGCTCGTCCTCGAACTGCAAGTTCAGGTGCTCGCCCAGCTCCACCGAGCGCAGCCGCCGGTGCGCGATGAAAGCCGGCTTGTTGGCCTGGCGCACCTTCGAATAGGCCTCTAGTGTCATCAGGCTGTCGCGAGAAATGGTCATGCCCTTCGTCTCCTTCATCATCACAGCCCGTAGGCAATGCGCAGCAGGCTCAGCGGGTGAGCGAGCGTCGCGGCTGGCGCCCCCTGCTGTGCCATGCCTTGGGCAATGTGGTGGCCCGCAAGCTGGCAATCCGAACTGATGTAGTCGGGCTGATTCGTCGCCATCGCCTTGAACACCGGCTTGCCGATCTTCATCGCGACAAGGTGCGTCGGCGTCTTCACGCCATAGGTACCGGCGTGGCCCGAGCAACGCTCCACCGTGTTGAGCTGCACCGCGACCGCCCGGCCGATCAGCTTGAACATCTCTTCGGTCTTCTTGCCGATCTTCTGCACGCGGCCGTGACAGGGGATGTGGTAACTCACCTTGCCCAGGTCCTGTTTGAAATCGGTCTTCAGCAAGCCATCGCGGTTGCGCGCGACCAGGTACTCGAAGGGGTCGAACATCGCCTCCATCACCGCCTGCGTGTCGGCGCAATCGGGGAACAGCAGCGGCAGCTCCTGCTTGAACATCAGCGTGCAGCTCGGTATCGCGCTGAGGATCGCAAACCCCTCACGCGCGTACCTCACCAGCACCGGGATGTTGGCCTGCTTGTGCTTGGCCACCGCGTCGAGGTCGCCGAGTTCGAGCTTGGGCATGCCGCAGCAGCTTTCTTTCTCGACGATGGTGTACGGAATCTCGTTGTGCTCCAGCACCTTGATCAGGTCGTGGCCGATGCCGGGTTCGTTGTAGTTGACGAAGCAGGTGGCGAATACCGCCACCTTGCCGGGCGTCAGCGCGCCATCCTTCACCGTGGTGGCGCTGCCCTTCTTGTCGGCGCTCCAGCGAAAGCGGCTGCTCGCCAGGTCGGGCAGCCAGGCATCGGGGTGCACGCCGAGCGTCTTGTCGAGCAGCTTGCGCATCGGCTTTGTCTTGTTCAGCGCATTGACCGCCTGCACGACGATCGGGATGCCGGCGAACTGGCCGTGCGTGTCGGTGGAAGCCAGCAGTTTCTCGCCGGCACCGACCTCGCCGTTCTTGAACTTGATGGCCTTGGCGCGCAGCATGGTGTGCGGAAAATCGAGGTTCCACGGGTGCGGCGGCACGTACGGGCACTTGGTCATGTAGCAGAGGTCGCACAGGTAGCACTGGTCGACCACGTTCCAGTAGTCGGTCTTGGCAACCGCTTCGACCTCGCCGCTTTCGCTGGCGTCCACCAGATCGAACAGCGTGGGGAACGATTGGCACAGGCTCACGCAGCGCCGGCACCCATGACAGATGTCGAAGATGCGCTCCATCTCGTGAAGGCAGGCGTCTTCGTTGTAGAAATCCGGGTTCTTCCAGTCAATCGGGTGGCGCGTCGGCGCTTCGAGATTGCCTTCTCGGTTCATGGAATCTCCTCTTGTGGGAGCAAGCTGGTGACCGGCGAGGCCGTGAGCCGAAGCGCCGGACCGCCCCAAACCGGCCCGCGCCCCCTCGGCGGGGGGCGGGCCGATGTACCCATCGACCGGGGGTCGGTTAATCCACCAACGCGTCGAGTGCCTTTTGATAGCGATTGGCATGCGAGCGCTCGGCCTTGGCCAAGGTC
>DASQOS010000468.1:0-2324 GCA_035644375.1 Rhizobacter sp. | reverse complement strand
GCAAACCCCGGGGCGTGCAGAACGCTGGAACCCGGCGGGGGACGGGCGATCCGAACCCTTCCCCGAGTCCGCCCGAGGGGGATGCCGTGTCGGAGACCCGTGCGGGCACGGCTTCTCAGAGCGCGGCTCGGGCGGCGGTATCGACGTCGTTTCTCTGTTGCCGCGCCGGTTCAGCCCGTATTCAGGGGTCGCGGAGTACAAGCATGTTGTACACCCGTACAAATCTCGGGGTGAACGGAAGGCGCGGCGTGTAGCCGCCCCCCCCAACAATCAACCGCGCAGCAAGTGGTCCTGTTGCGGGGCGGGCTCGCGGTCAAGGCCCCTCAGGCGAGCACGTTCGTGCTTGTCGTGCAGTTCCAGGTAGCGCGCTCCACCATCGTGTTGTTCTGCGGAATTCCGCACGAACGCCATGTAGAAGACCGTCTCATCGAAGGTCAGCCCGACCAGGATCTCGTCTCCTTCGGCGTCCGTGGTGATGCCCTGCATCTCCATCAATAACACCCTCTCTCCGTCAGTGAATGTGAACACTTCATCTCCGTTGCCATGATTGGACCGGCCCCTTGCCGGCAAGCGCCTGATGTGCCCCCGCGAGGAGGCGCGGCCTATGTCTGCAGCAAATGTGCCATCTGAGAGACAGCGACAGCGCAGAGGCTCAAGCAAAGGACGGCAGCAAATGCCAGCTTGGCGAGCCCGAAATTCCGTTGGCGGCGTTGAGCGGCATCGACAGCCCGCTCGGGCAGCGACTGGTACTCGGACAGTGCCGAGAACCCGGTGGAAAGTCCGAAGTCTGTGGGACGCTCGACAGAAGGTTCTGAATCCCAGTCGAAGATCTGGGTGCTCTTGAATGATTGCCGGTGCCGTGTCATCCGTCAATTGTCCCGGCAACTCACAATGCGTATCAACCCTCGGTCGCGGGGCTGAAGGCCACTGGGTCTGGGGGTATCGCACCACGTCCACGAGGCATCAACCGCCGCGCAGCGAGAAAGAATGCACAATCCGTGGGTGCGTGCGACCATCGACACAGACCGTACCGGTCGATTCACGGAAAGCAAGCGATGAAGCAAGAACTCCTGCAGCCTGCGGCCACCATCACGGCCGCCCTGATCACCAACCCTGCCGCCGGCGTGTCGAAATCCAAGCTGGCGGACGTGGCCGCGCTGTTTGTTTCGGTCTACGTGGAACTGGAGAAGTCGCAAACCTTGCTCGACAAGGCGCGCCGCGCCGCATCTGCCCCGCTTTGACGCAGCAGCGGCACCGGCTTCAGGCGGGGCCGCCGGTGAGCTTCTCCGGGTCCAAAAGCTCGGCCAGGCGCACACGGCCGAGGTCGGTCTGCTCGGCCGCGACATCGAGGATGGGCCGCCCTTCCTTGTAAGCTTTTTTCGCGATCTCGGCGGCCTTCTGGTAGCCGATCAAGGGGTTCAGCGCCGTCACCAGGATGGGATTGCGCGACAGCGCTTCTTTCAGGCGCGCTTCGTTCACGTTGAAACTCGCGACCGCCTTGTCAGCCAACACACGGCTGACGTTGGCGAGCAGACTGATGCTGCTCAGCAAGTTGTGCGCAATCACCGGCAGCATGACGTTGAGCTCGAAGTTGCCCGACTGGCCGGCAATGGTGATGGCCGCATCGTTGCCGATGACCTGCGCCGCCACCATCGCGGCCGCCTCGGGAATCACCGGGTTCACCTTGCCGGGCATGATCGACGAGCCGGGCTGCAGTGCTTCGAGTTCGATCTCGGCCAAGCCGGCCAGCGGGCCGGAGTTCATCCAGCGCAGGTCGTTGGCGATCTTCATCAGCGAGACGGCGGTGGTTTTGAGCTGCCCGGACACGGCCACCGCCACGTCTTGCGCACCCATCAACGCGAAGAAGTTGGCACCCGGCTCGAAACGCAGACTGGTCAACGTGCTCAGCTCGACGGCAAAGCGGGATGCGAACTCGGGATGCGTGTTGACGCCGGTGCCGACCGCGGTGCCACCCTGCGCCAGGCGCTGCAGGCTGGGCAGCAGCGCGGTCAAATGCTCGATGTCGGTTTGAACCTGCTGCGCCCAACCGTCCAGCACCTGGCTCATGCGCACCGGCATGGCATCCATCAAATGGGTGCGGCCGGTCTTGACGTGACGGTGCAGCGCCTTGGCCTTGGTGCGCGTGGTGGCGGCCAGGTAGTCGAGCGCGGGCAGCAGATGCTGGTTCAGTTCGATCGCCGCACTGACGTGCAACGTGGTCGGAATGACATCGTTGCTGCTCTGGCTGGCATTCACGTGGTCGTTGGGGTCGACGGGTTGCCGCAACGCCCGGTTGGCCAGCGTGGCAATCACCTCGTTGGCAT
>DASQOS010000467.1:0-2487 GCA_035644375.1 Rhizobacter sp. | reverse complement strand
AGCCGACCAGCGGCACATCGCCGAGCGCGTGGCGAATGATCGCCAGCTCGGCCGACGGCGCACCGAAGTGCGGGCCGCCGCGGCCGGTGCAGCTGACGTACACCGCGCCGGCAATGCGCCGCGCCGGGTGCGGCGCGCCTTCGGCCGGGTTGCCGTGCAAGGCCAGCGCAGTTTCCAGCGGCAGGGTTTCGGGTTCGAGTTCTTCGCGGATCTCGCTGCAGATGCGCACCAGGTCGCGCCGCGCGGCCTGCGTGTCGCGGCTGCAGAACGCGAGCTGCATGCCGGCCTTGATGCGGTCGCTGACCGCCACACCGCGCTGCTGCGGGTCGATGCCGACCAGCTGGCGCACGCGGGTGTCGGTGCCGAACTGGCCCGGGCGCGACAGCAGGTCGTCGCTGCCATCGCTCAAGCCCACCAAGGTCTGGCGCAGCTTGGGCAAGGCCTGACGCGGCTCGCTTTCGTCGACGTCCAGATCGCGCAGCAGGCAGTCGAGCGCGGGCTCGCCGTCGAGTTCGGAAACGATGTTGCGTTCGCCGCGCGTGATGCGCCGCACCGGGCCGACCGGCTGGCAGCCTTGTGTGACGCGCGACACCAGCGTCACCGCGGGGCCGAAGGCAACCCCCGACAAACCGCCTTCGAACACGCCGTTGGCAATGTGCAAGCTGCGCGTGCGCGCCGAAGCCAGGCCGCCGAACAGGTAGCCGGTCTGGGTGCGGCCGCTCATCTCGGCGACCAGTTCGCCGAGGTCGGCGGTGGACGGGTCGGCATGCACTTGTGCGGTGTTGGCTGAAAAACCGCTGTCGGCATGGCCCAGCGGGTGGGCGCCGGAAAACACCTGGAACTGGTCCCGCGGCACATCGGACAACATCAGCGCCAGCGCCGGCTCGTCGAAGTACTCGACGCCGTTGGCGGCAATGCCCAGGCCCACCGCACCGACCCAGGCGACGCCGGGCCAGCGCTGGTTCAGCTCGGCCAGCAGCGCGTGCGCATGCGGCGCGTAGTGGTCGGTGATGTAGACCCAGCCGAGCGTCGGTGCGTCGATGTGGGTGGCACTGCGGTCGCGTCGCTGCGCATCGATTTGTGCGCCGGCCAGCGCCAGCGCCATCTGCCAGTCGGGATGCGTGACGTGCGCGTGGACGAAGAGTTTCATGCTCGCGCCGTGCCGCAGTCCAGGTGCCGGCGCCGACTCACTTGCTGCGCTTGGCGGCCGCGCGTTGCTGCGCGGCGCGGGCGGCGGTGCTGCGCTTGGCGGCGGCCGGCTTGACGCCGGCGTCTTTCTCGTCGGGGCGCGCCGCTGTCTTGGCCGACGCCTTGGCCGATGCGGCCTGGTCCTTCAAGGCGCTGCTGGCCAGCTCGGTGAATTGATGCGTCAGCGCGCCCCACCACTGCATCGGGTCGACCAGCGGCGCGTCCGAGGTCTTGGCGGCCGCGGGCGCCGCCTCTTGACCGGCCTTTTCGCCGGCCTTCTTTTTGTCGGCGGCAGCCGGCTCCGTGCCGGGCATGCGGATGTTCAACGAATCGCGCAGGTCGCCCATGTGCACGTTCATGGTCTTGAGCGTGGACAAGGTCATGCGCTGGACTTCGAGCGCCTGGATGGTGGTGGCCAGCAGGCGGCTGTTTTGCTCCAGCCAGAACTGCACGGTGCGCAGTTCGTCGATGCGTTTTTCGAGCTCGTGCGGATCGAGCGTCGGCGCAACCCAGTGGCCGATGTTCGGCAAGGCAGACCCGGCGTTCTGCACCAGGCCTTGCAGAAAGTCGAACCCGGGAGCGAACTTGTTGAAACCTGGAGCGTCGGCCATGGTGGATTCCAGCAGCGAAGAAAACCTCGGTGGACGATTGTGCCTGCGCGGGTGTTCAGTGCTCGAAATCCACACGCTCGACGCGATAGCCGCGCTGCGCCATCAGCCAGGGCAGCGCTGCCGGCCCGGTCATGTGCAGGCTGCCGACGGCGGCGAACACGCTGCGGCCCTCGGCGTGCAGGGCATCGATGCGATCCGCCATGCCGGGGTTGCGGTCGTCGAGCAGGACTTTGAATTCGGCACGTTCTGCATCGGTGTTCAGGCAGTCGCACCACTCGGCATAGCGCGAGAGTTCATCGAAGCGGCCGTCGGCCCAGACCTTGGCCACCCTCAACAGCATCGTGCGCGCCTGGCCGCGCTCGAGTTCGCGCAGCGTCTTGTCGACCCCTTGCTGCAACTCTTCGGCATGGCCTCCGACCAGCAGCTTGAGCTGCAGATCGACGCTTTCCAGCGATTCGATCGGCTTGTGCAGGTCTTGCGCCAGACTGGCGTACACGGGGTCGATGCCATAGGCCGGATCGAGGCCGTCACGCCGGGCCGCCAGCGTCAACAGGCTGATGGACAAGGCTTCGGGTGCCAGGCTGTCCATCAAGGCAGCGGGCAGGCAGGCCGCCTTGATCTGGGCTCGCAGGCGATGGGCCAGCTTGGGCGGCAATGCGGGGCTGTCGGGCCGGGCCGCCATGCCGCT
>DASQOS010000466.1:0-3504 GCA_035644375.1 Rhizobacter sp. | reverse complement strand
CCGTCTCGGTCGCCAGGTTGACTTCGGCACGGGTCACACTGGGCACCTGCTGCAGCGCCTTCTCGACACGGCCGGCGCACGAGGCGCAGGTCATGCCGTCGATCTGCAGCCTGAGCGATTGTTCGGCCACGGCGTAGCCGGCCTTTTCAACGGCTGCGCGCAGCGTGGTGGCCGACACCGCGGCGTCGGCCACCACGCTGGCGGCTTCGGTGGCCAGGTTGACACTGGCTTGCGACACGCCCGGCACCCCCGCCAGCGCACGCTCGACACGTGTCACGCACGAGGCGCAGCTCATCCCTTCGATCGGAAGAGACCATCGGCGGGTGGCCAGCACGGCGGCAGAGGGAGCAAGGGCGACGCGGGACGACATGCTGGCAAGTTTCAACCTTCCCACCATGGCAAGGTCAAGTTTCTGCGGATGTCACCCATTGGAACAGCAAGGTCAAGCCCGGGCTTGACCTTGCCACGGTGGCAAGGTTCATGATGCGGTCTGGAACAACAGGAGCACCCCGTGATCGAGTTCAAGCTGGACGGCATGACCTGCAAGCACTGCGTCGCCCGCGTGACGCAAGCCCTCAAAGAAGCCGACCCGCACGCCGAGGTGAACGTGGACCTGGCATCACACAACGTGGCCATCGAAAGCAGCAAAGACCCAGCGATCCTTGCCGCAGCCCTCACCGACGCCGGCTATCCACCCGCCTGATCCATGGCGCCATACCGGGCGGTGCAGCGGAACCAGGTGTTGGTCAACGCAGGCCAATGCCTGCCCTCGAACCTGGTCATCGGCTTTCCGGGCCGAACGCAGTCATGGCATCTGATGCCGAATCAAGGCCAGCCCCTTGTCCGTGAGCATCAGATGCCCTGCGGCGTTGAGGGTAATGAAGCCCAGTTCATACAAACGGGTGGGAAGGTGCTCGACCAGTGCCGTTCTGATCGACACCGGGGCCAGGCTGAGCCGGGTCAGCGCGTGCAGCTCGTCCTGAGTGGCTCCAAATTGATCCACCCTGCTGGCGGTCGTCGTCGTGTCCATTGGATTTCCTTGTGCAAACGTCAAGCAGCCATGCTCCCTCGCATGACCGGGCACCCCCATCGGTGACTTCACTCGTGATGCAGGGCCTGCATGCACTGTGTTTGTACTAGCTTTTCGTGCGCGTGGCCAGATGCGCCAACGCAATGGCCAGCGCGGCGCCTCCAAGCGATTTGACGACCTGCGGGTGCCCGCCATAAAAACGGCCGATGCGGTCCAGCACGCCGGGGTCCTGCTGTTGCGCCGCCTCGGCGATGGCATGCACTTCGTCGGCCGTGAAGCCGTCGGCTTCGGACTCCGTGATGGTGGGCGCCACCGCGGGCTTGTCAGGCCTGTGGCTCCCGGCGCGCAGGCTCGAAAGCGCACTGCCGGCGAGCGCAGAGATGGCAGCCGGGCTCAACGAACCCAGAAGTTCGGTCAGCAGGCCGGCGCGCTGCCGTGAATCCGAGTGACCGAACAGCTGCTGCACCATCGAGGCGAACGGCGGCGTCCGGTCGGATCGAAAGGCACTCGCCAGCGCTTCGCCAAGATCGGGCGCCGCGACCTGGCGCGCCGCTTCGTCGAAATCGGCCTCGGTGCTGGTGGCGCGTTGTGCGTAGGCAGAAAGAATGTCCATCAGGCTCATGCGGCGCTCCTTGAAAAAGCCGTCGGCATGGCGCACAAGGTGGCCGCCGACACTTGCGGATGGTGATCCATTGGCGTGCCGGTTGTCGTAGGACGACGGCCTCAAACGTCGTCAGTCCATCGCCGCAAAAAGCTGAGGTGCGGCGATGTCGCGGAGAATCCGCGGCTATCGACCCCACAGCACCCCCGAACCACCCACCAGGACCCTGCGATGAAAAAACTTTGGATGCTTTCCCTGATGACCGCGAGCGGCCTGGCCGCCGCCGCGCCCGCCACCTACATCATCGACCCGATGCACACCTACCCGAGCTTCGAGGCCGACCACATGGGCTTGTCGATGTGGCGCGGCAAGTTCAACCACAACTCGGGCCGGGTGCTGCTGGACAAAACCGCCGGCAGCGGCACGCTGGAGGTGAGCATCGACATGAACAGCATCGACTTCGGGCTCGACCTGATGAACACCAAGGCCAAGAGCGACGAACTGTTCGACACCGCCAAGTACCCGACCGCCACCTACAAGGGCAAGCTCGACGGCTTCGTCAACGGCGCACCGACGCGCGTGGCCGGCGAGCTGACGCTGCACGGCGTGACCAAGCCGGTGAGCTTGAAGATCAACTCGTTCAAGTGCATGCCGCACCCGATGCTCAAGCGCGACTGGTGCGGCGCCGACGCGCAGACCAGCATCAACCGCGACGAGTTCGGCATCGACGCCGGCAAGCCCTACGGCTTCAAGATGGACGTGACGCTGCGCATCCAGGTCGAGGCGGTGTTGGCCGAGTGAGTTCTGTGGCCAGATGTGGGCCCCAAGGCCGCGCTTCTCGCGTCCGTCCCCCGAGGGGAGCAAAGCAAACTTGGGGCGGCCCGGCGTTTCCTTTGGTGGGAGTGAGCCCCAAGGCCGCGCTTCTCGCGTCCGTCCCCCGAGGGGAGCAAAGCAAACTTGGGGCGGCCCGGCGTTTCCTTTGGTCATCGCCACCCTGAACAACAGCGTCGCCAGAGCCCACACACAGACGATCAGTGCAACCGCCAGAACCTGGCGGAGAACCCGGCACTGCGGGTCACCATGCATGACATGGTGACCCGCAGCTGTCGACCGTCACATCACCGCATTGCCTGCCAAGTCCACCGGCAAGGTGCCGCGCCAGGTGTTGGTCGGGGTGGTCTGCACCGAGGCCGGCGCAGCGAAACCGGCCATCGCGCTGACCAGCCCCTGCACCTGCGCATCGGTCACGATCGACCCGTCGCTGAAGCGGAACTCCTCGACGTGGTACTGGCTGCCCAGGTACCAGTCCTGCACCACGATCTTGTCGGTCGTGCCGTTGATCAGGGCTTCCAGGTTGTTGCCCACCTGGGTGTACTTGAGGTCGGCCTGCACGATGCCGGCGCCGAACTGGATGCGGTCTTTGACACCTGCCGTGGCGTCGTTGTCTTGCACCGTGTCTTGGCCGTAGCCGCGCGCAAAGTTGTAGACGTCGGCCCCGGCGCCGCCGTTGAGGGTGTCGTTGCCGGCCCCGCCGTCCAGCGTGTCCGTGCCCGCCAAGCCGCTCAGGATATTGTTGGCGCTGTTGCCCAGCAGCGTGTTGGCCGACGCGTTGCCGGTGCCGTTGATCGCGCTGGCGCCCGTGAGCGTGAGGTTCTCCAGATTGGTGCCCAGTGTCCAGGTGACTGCCGATTGGACGGTGTCGGTACCTTCGCTGGCGTTCTCGGTCACGACATCGGTGCCGACGTTCACAACATACGTGTCGTTACCGGTTCCGCCGACCAGGGTGTCGTTGCCCAGGCCGCCATTCAGCGTGTCGTTGCCGGCCGCCCCGGTGAGGGTGTTGTTGGCGCTGTTACCGGTGAGGATGTTGTCG
>DASQOS010000465.1:0-2797 GCA_035644375.1 Rhizobacter sp. | reverse complement strand
GTATCCCCGATCTGGACACGCCGCTGGTTCGGGTCGGCGAGCAGTGGTATTCGTCCCGTCCCGACTACGTGCAGCGCATGACCGAGCGCGGCAGCCGCTATCTGTTTCACATCGTCGAAGAAGTCGAGCGGCGCGGCATGCCGACCGAACTGGCATTGCTGCCGTTCATCGAAAGCGCCTTCAACCCGCAGGCCGTTTCTTCGGCGCAGGCGTCGGGCATGTGGCAGTTCATGCCCGCCACGGGCAAGCATTTCGATCTGCGCCAGAACATCTTTCGCGATGACCGGCGAGACGTGTTGGCATCGACGCGGGCCGCGCTCGACTACCTGGGCCGGCTCTACGCCATGTTCGGCGATTGGCAGCTGGCGCTGGCTGCCTACAACTGGGGCGAAGGCAACGTGCAGCGCGCCATCGATCGCAACAAGAGGGCCGGCAAGCCGATCGACTACCTGAGCCTGCGCATGCCCAACGAAACCCAGTACTACGTGCCCAAGTTGCAGGCGGTCAAGAACATCGTGATGCGTCCCGAGGCGTTTCTGCTCACCTTGCCGCCCCTGGAAAACCACCCGTACTTTCTCAGCGTCCCGATCGAGCGCGACATCGACGTCGAGCTCGCCATCCAGCTGGCCGGCGTCACAGCAGACGAGTTCCACACGCTGAACCCGCAGATGAACCGTCCGGTGATCCTGGCCGCCGGCACGCCCCAGGTCCTCTTGCCTTACGCCAATGCCAGCCAGTTCGTGCACAACATTTCCGAGCACCGCGGGGCCTTGGCCACGTGGACCGCATGGGTCGCGCCGCGCACGCTGAGCCCACGCGACGCGGCCAAGCAGGTCGGCATGAGCGAAGCGCAGCTGCGCGAAGTCAACAAGATTCCGCCGCGCATGCTGGTGCGCGCGGGTTCGACCTTGCTGGTGCCGCGCGGTGAAAATCTTCTGAAAGACGTTTCGGCCAAATTGGCCGACAACGCCGTGATGACCCTCGCGCCCGAGGCCCAGCCGCCACGCCGCGTCACGGTGAAGGCCGGCGCCAGGGACACCGTCGCCAGCCTGGCCAAGCGCTACCGCGTCGCGCCGGCGCAAGTCGCCAATTGGAACAAGGTCAGCGTGAACGCCGGATTCAAATCCGGGCAGGCGGTGGTGTTGTACCTGGTCCCCAAGGCGACGCGCAGCGCCAAGGCCCGCAAGCCTGGCAAGGCCCGAAAAACGACGGCCTCCACGGCCCAGCGCTCAACCCAGGCCGTCAATCGTTGAACGGCTGTACAAAGCCTGCGGTCAGCGCCGATCCACCAATGCGTGGGCAATCGTGCCCAGGTCCACGTATTCCAACTCGCTGCCGATCGGCACACCCCGCGCCAGCCGCGTCACGCGAAGATTGCGCCGTTTCAGCGACTCGGTCACCACGTGCGCGGTCGCCTCGCCCTCGGCGGTGAAGTTGGTCGCAACGATGACTTCTTCTACCGAGCCGTCCGTCGCACGGTCGATCAGCTGTTGCAAACCGATGTCGCGTGCACCCAGCCCGTCCAACGGGCTGAGCCGTCCCATCAGCACGAAATACAGGCCACGGTAACTGCCCGTGCGTTCCAGCGCGGCCTGGTCGGCCGGTGTTTCGACGATACACAACAAGCGAAGATCGCGCGTTGGATCGAGGCAGATGCTGCACACCTCGCTCTCGGTGAACGTGTGGCAGCGCTCGCAGTGGCGAACGCCGGCCACCGCGGCTTGCAGCGAGGTCGCCAGCCGCAGCGCAGCGTCGCGGTCGTGCTGCAGCAGGTGCAACGCCATCCGCTGGGCTGATTTTTGCCCGACACCGGGCAGGCGGCGCAAGGCCTCGATGAGGGCGTCGAGCGCGGGTTCGCTCATCAGCAGCGCAGAAGCGCCCGGCGCCGGGCCGCCCCAAGGCGCGCGAGCCCCGTTGGAGGGTGGCGCAGCGGCGCAGCAGCAAGCCGGGGGGCTGTCATCTCAAAACGGGAACTTCATACCGGGCGGCAAGGGCATGCCGGCCGTCAGCTTGCCCATCTTCTCTTGCGAGACTTCTTCGGCGCGGCGCAAACCGTCATTGAAGGCGGCGGCCACCAGGTCTTCGAGCATGTCCTTGTCGTCGGCCAGCAGGCTCGGGTCGATGGCCACGCGTTTCACGTCGTGCTTGCAGGTCATCGTGACCTTCACCAGTCCGGCGCCGGACTGACCTTCGACCTCGATCAGCGCCAGTTCGTCCTGGGCCTTCTTGAGGTTGTCCTGCATGGCCTGCGCCTGCTTCATCAGCCCGGCGAGTTGGTTTTTCATCATGGTGATGGCTTCCTTGGTTGCTCAGTGAGGTTTGACCGACCCCGGCACGATGCGCGCCGTCTTGAACTGCTGCATCAATGTCTGCACCAGCGGGTCGTCGTGAATGATTTGTTCGGCTTCGGCCTGTCGGCGGGCGCGTTCGGCTGCAGCCCGCTGTGCCGGCGAATCGCCGACCTCGCCCGCTTCCAGGTCGAGCCGCAGCGCATGCTGCAACAGGTCCGACAGGGCCGCTTGCAGCTTTTCGCAGTGGGCCGGCGTGCGCAGATTGTCGCGCTCGACGCGCAAACGCCACACGCTGGCAGCGCCCGCGCCGTCGATCGCCACGCATTGGGCCTGCATCGCCAGCTCACGCACCAGCGCGCTGATGCTGCCAGCCGCGGCCAGGCGCGTGACGACGTCGTTCCACCGGTCGCCGAGCGCCGTGGGCGCCAACATGGCTTTCGGTGTCACGACGGCGGCTGCGCGCGCGCTCGGTGGCGTCGGCTCACGCAACACCGCCGTTGTTGCGA
>DASQOS010000464.1:0-7083 GCA_035644375.1 Rhizobacter sp. | reverse complement strand
ACGGCGATCAGACCCTGCCCGCTGGACAGGCCTTCGTTCCAGCTGCCGGGGTAGTAAAGCGACAACGATGCGCCGCCCAGCCCGGCGATGAACCCGCCGGCGCAGGTGGCCGCGATGCGGATGCCGTTGACCGAGTAGCCGAGCGCGCGTGCTGCGTCGCTGGAGTCGCCTGCCATGCGCAGCACCAGGCCCCAGCGCGTGGCCTTGAAGCCCCAGGCCAGCACGCCGGCCAGCAGCACGCCCAGCGGGAACAGCGCGTTGATCTGCAGCGCCGATCTGATTTGCGCGGAACTGCTCCATTCGCCGAGGTTCAGCGACGGAATCTGCGGCGCCTGCGGTTGGATCAGCGGCTTGCCGAGGTAGAACGCGAGGCCGCTGCCGAGCAGCATCAGTGCGATGCCGGTGGCGATGTCGTTGACGCGCGGCAGCGAGCACACCAGGCCGTGCAGCAACGCGAGCGCCGCGCCCGACAGGCCGGCGATCAACACGCCGACCCACACGTTGTTGGCGAGGTAGGCACCGCCGAAGCCGGCCATCGCCGACAGCACCAGCACGCCTTCGAGGCCGAGGTTGATGCGGCCGGATTTTTCGGTGATGCATTCGCCCAGGCTGACCATCAGGAAGGGGGTGCCGACGCGGATGGCGCCGCCCAGGACGGCGACGAGGATGTTGAGGATGAGGTCAGATGTGCTCATGCTTTCCCCGCTGTCTTTTGCTTTTGTTGTTCGTTCTTCTCACTGCGTGAGGCTGCGTCGGGTCTCGCCCCGACGCAGCCTCACGCAGTGAGAAGAAAAACCCAAATTCATACATTCGCCTTGATCACACCCGAAGCCGGCACCGCCGAAGCCTTCACCACCTTAGGCAACTTCAAAGCAAACAACTTCCCCCTCAGCGCTTCACTCGCCAGAATCAGCAAAAACGCAAACCCTTGCAGCACCATCACCGACGCATCCGGCACATCCATGCGCCGCTGCAGCAAGCTCCCCGCCGCGCCAAAGCCGCCGAACAACACCGCCACCGGCATCACCAGCCACGGGTTGTGCCGCGCCACGAACGACACCAGGATGCCGGTGTAGCCCAGCCCGCCGATCAGCGAGGCATTCGCGTTGGTGTGCACAGCAGCGACCTCGATGCCGCCGGCCAAGCCGGCACACGCACCACCCGTCGCACACGCCGTGATGATGATCCGAGGACTGGGAAGCCCCACCAGCAAAGCCGCGCGTGCATTGCCGCCCACGATGCGCGTCGCAAACCCCGAGGTGGTGAAGAACAGCCACAGCCCGAGCAGCACGCACACGACCACGCCGAACACCAGGCCCCAATGAATGTCGGTGCCGGCAATGCCGCCGATGCGCAGCCCCTCGGCGATCGACCGCGTCGACGGCTTGTTCAAGCTTGCCGGGTCGCGCATCGGCCCCTCGACGAAATGCTTGAACAGCGCGATGGCGGTGTAGGCCAGCAGCAGGCTGCTGATGGTCTCGTTGACGCCGCGGTACTGGCGCAACACGCCCACCAGAGACATCCAGGCGCCACCCGCCGCCGCGGCAGCCAGCAGCAGCAGCGTGGTGCCAAAGGCGTTCTCCGGCGGCGCAAACAAATAGGGCAGGCCAGCGCAAGCCAGCCCGCCCAGCGCCAGCGCGCCCTCGCCACCGATGACCACCAGCCCCGCACGCGCCGGGATGGCGACGCACAAGGCCGTGAGCATCAGCGGCGCGGCCCGCTGCAGCGAGTTCTGCCACGAGAACCAGTCGCCGAACGCGCCTTTGAACAACAGCCCCCAGGCCTCGACCGGGCTCTTGCCGCCGACCCAGATGAACAGGCCGAACAACAGCAGCGCGCCAGCCATCGCCCCAATCGGCAACAGCACCGATTCAAGCGACTCGGCCTGACGCGACGACAATTTCATGGCGACCTCATCGGAAAGACGCGCGAGCGCAGCGACGCGCCCATCAAGCAACTCGCCGGAGAACCGGCTTTGCCGGGCTCCCAGCGAGGCGCCCCCTCGGGGGGCAGGAGCGAAGCGACGTGGGGGCCGTCATTTCAGGCTTTACCGACCACCCCTTCAACCAGGTAGTTCATGCTTTCCAGCTCGATGTCCGTCTGCTTGAAGGCCTTGCCGGCCGGAATCACCGCCTTGCCGGTGTTGTCCTTCAGCGGGCCTTTGAAGATGTCGAACTTGCCGGCGATCATCGCGGCCTTCACGTCGTCGGCGCTCTTCTTGGCCGCAGCCGGCACCATGCTGCCGTAAGGCGATGGCTTGACGAAGCCCTCTTTCAGGCCGCCACGCACGAAGTTCGGGTGCGGCTTGCCGGTGCGCGCCGCATCGATGATGGTCTTGTACGCGGTGATCCAGTTCCATTCCGCGCCCGTCAGGTAGGCGTTGGGTGCGAGCTTGGCCTGGCTGGCGTGGTAGCCACAGACGAACTTGCCGCGCTTGGCCGCGGTCTCGACGATCACCTTGGGGCCGTCCACGTGCATCGTGAACACGTCGATGCCCTGGTCGGCCAGGCTGTTGGTGGCCTCGGCTTCCTTGACCGGCATCGACCAGTCGCCGGTGAAGATCACCGTGGTGGTGATGCCCGGGTCGACCGAGCGCGCACCGAGCGTGAAGGCGTTGATGTTGCGCAACACCTGCGGGATCGGCTTGGCGGCGACGAAGCCGATCTTCTTGCTCTTGCTCATGTGGCCGGCGATCACGCCGTTGAGGTACTGGCCCTCGTCGATGTAGCCGAAGAAGCTGCCGGTGTTCTTCGGGTGCTTGCCTTCGGTCCACATGCCGCCGCAGTGCGCAAAACGCACGTTCGGGTTCTTCGCCGCGACCGCCAGCATGTGCGGATCGAAATAACCGAAGGAGGTCGGGAACAGCAGCGTGGCGCCGTCCTGCGAAATCATGCCCTGCATGGTCTTCTGCACCGCGGTGGTTTCGGGCACGTTTTCTTCTTCGACGACCTTGATGCCGGGCATCTTCTTGACCTCGGCCACCGACTCGGCGTGCGCCTGGTTGTAGCCATAGTCGTCCTTCGGGCCGACGTAGATGAAGCCCACCGTGATGGGCGCCTGGGCGTGCGCCAGCCCGCCCAAACCACCGAGCGCGACGCTGGCCCCCGCGGCACCGACGCTCTTGAGAACATCCCGACGATTGAAATCTGCCCGTGCTGTCATCTGCCGCTCCTGTTGGATTGCTGTGGTTTGGTTGAACCCTGGCATCGCACGAGTCGTGCCCGACGAGCTGCACCGCGCTTTGCACATGAAAAGGGCTGGGTGTTGAACACCTTCTTGTATACAAGCAACGGCTGTGCCAGGGAATATGCCTGAAACCGAGGTCCAAAGGTTCGGGCAAGTACGCAGTCGGCCCGACGAAAGAGACCTGAGCAGCACCGCAAATGGGAGCCGGTCAGGCCTGAGAAAAACAACAAACGGTGCGCGGCACCAAGCTGGGGCCGTGTGCTGCGGCCTCGGCGCCTGTCGGGCTTGGGGTCGGGCATGCAATGGCGTCCATGGAGGTCCTTGGATAAGATAAATATGACAAGGCCGATTGGTTGGTTCGATCCATGCGAACAATGGGCCTCGCCTTTGTCTCAGGTTTGAACCCGTCATCACACGACCATGAACCGACTCGATGCGATGCCGATCTGTGCCCGCCCGGCCGAGCTCTTGAAAGCGCACCCGCACGTGTAATTCGCCGATGGCCGCCGACCCCTCCATGCCGCCACAGGCCGTCATGCGCGCCTGGCTCGAAGCGCTGCGCCGCGGCGCGGGTGCCGATGAGCTGCGGCAGCTGCCCACGCTGTCGGACGCCGATGCGGCACGCGTGATGGCGCTGCTGCGTGAAGATGCCGCCGCGGCGCCGCTGTCTGAAGCCAGGCCGCAAGAGCTTGAGGAACCGGTCGCGCTCGATGCAGCCCCTGAGACCGCCGCCAGCGATGGCTCGGTCGTCGGCCGCTTTCGCCCCCGCCTGACGCTGCAGACACTGACCCGCGGCGACGGCTTGCTCGGCATGCGCGCGATGACAGGCTTCGGTCCGCGCAGCGCGCAGGTCACGGTGGCGCGCATCGACTGGACCTATGCCACCGAGGCCGGCCTGAAGTGGGACACGCCGGCACCCACCGGCGTGCTCAACAACCGTCCCAAGCCGACCGAACTGCTGCGTGGTGCCTGGGACCAGCGCGTGCTGATGCGGCGCGACCTGAGTGCCGAAGCCGACGCGCGCGACGCGCTGTGGGACAGCGGCCTGCGGCCCTTGCCGCCACGCGCGCTGCAGTGGCGCAGCGACGACGCGGTCGATGGCCACGGGCACCTGTGGACGCTGGCAGAAGAGTCGCACTTCGGCGACTTCTGGGCCGATCGCGTGCCCAAGTTGCAGGCACTGCGCTGGTCCATCGTCGTGCAACCCGGCTTTGCTCATCAGAGCGTGCCAGTCGATGCTTGGCGCATCGTCATCGACCCGGCCAGCGGCCAAGAGCAAGGCCGTGAGCTGATCGAGCCGCTGGGCCCGCGCGTGCAAGCGCTCGGCGCGCTGAAGCACCGGCCGCACGAAGCCTCCTGGCTGCTGAGCCTGGGCATCGAGGTCGGCGGCGAAACGCTGGACCTGGCACCGCTGCTGGCCGAGCTGCTGCGGCGCGATTCGCGCTGGCTGCATGCCGACGAGATCGCGGCCATCGACGACGCTGCGGTGATTTTGCTGCGCGCTCCCGGCGGCAAACGCATCGAGGCGCCCGCCGCACCGCTCAAGGCGATCGTCGGCGCGATGGTCGATCTGCTGACCGACCCGCGCCGCAGCGAGCAGGCGCCGGCGCCGCTGCTGTTGTCGACCTGGGAAACGCACCGCATCGAGAGCTTGCGCCTCGGCCTGATGGACACGCAGGCCGCGCGCGCAGGCGAACACGGTGCCTGGCAACTGCAAGGCACCGCGGGTCTGGCGGCCTTGGCTGCACGCTTGCGCGCCGTCGGCACACCGCCGCGCTTGCAAGCGCCCGAAGGCCTGGGACTGCAGTTGCGCAGCTACCAGCAAGACGGCCTGGCATGGCTGCAGTACCTGCGCGAGCATCACCTGGCCGGCATCCTGGCCGACGACATGGGGCTCGGCAAGACCGCGCAGGTGCTGGCCCATTTGCTGATCGAGCAGCAGGCCGGCCGGCTCGATGTGCCGGCGCTGGTGCTGCTGCCGACCTCGCTGATCGCCAACTGGCATTCCGAGGCGCAGCGCTTTGCGCCTTCGCTGCGCGTGCTCACGCTGCAAGGCACGGCCAGAACGCAGGACTTCGATCGCATCGTTGAGCACGATGTCGTCTTCACCACCTACCCGCTGCTGTGGCGCGACATCAAGACGCTCGAAGCCCAGTTCTGGCACATCGTGATCCTGGACGAGGCGCAAACGGTGAAGAACGCGGCCAGCCGCGCTGCCTCGGCGCTGCGCCGCCTGCAGTCGCGTCACCGCCTGTGCGTGACCGGCACGCCGATCGAGAACCACCTCGGCGAACTGTGGGCACATTTCGACTTCTTGATGCCCGGTTTTCTGGGCAACGCGCGCAGCTTTGCGCGCCAGTGGCGCAAGCCGATCGAAACCAACGGCGAAACGCTGCGCGCCCAGCTGCTGGCGCAGCGCGTGCGACCCTTCATCCTGCGCCGCCGCAAGCAAGACGTGGCCAGCGAGCTGCCGCCCAAGACCGAGGTGGTTCACCGCGTGCGGCTCGAAGGCCAGCAACGTGCGCTGTACGAGAGCGTGCGCGTGGCCGCCGATGAACAGGTGCGCCGCGTGCTCAAGCGCCAGAGCTTCGCCGGTGCGCAGATCGCGATCCTGGACGCGCTGCTCAAGCTGCGCCAGGTGTGCTGCGACCCGCATCTGCTCAAAGGCAGCAGCACGCCGCCGACGATGGAGCGCGCCAAGATGGCGCTGCTGCTGGACATGCTGCCCGAGCTGGTGTCGGAGGGACGGCGCGTGTTGGTGTTCTCGCAGTTCACCGAAATGCTGAAACTGGTGCGCACCGAGCTCGATGCGATCGAGCTGCCCTACCTGTCGCTCACCGGCGAGACGCCGCCTGCAGCACGCGGCGGCGTCGTGCAGCAGTTTCAGGACAAGGCGGTGCCGGTGCTGTTGCTGAGCTTGAAGGTCGGCGGCGTCGGCCTCAACCTCACGGCTGCCGACACCGTGATCCACCTCGACCCCTGGTGGAACCCTGCCGTCGAGCAACAGGCCAGCGACCGTGCGCACCGCATCGGCCAGGAGCAACCGGTGTTCGTCTACAAGCTGGTGGTCGAAGGCAGCATCGAGGAACGCATGCTGGCGCTGCAGGCGCGCAAGGCGGCCTTGGCGGAAGGTGTGCTCGGGCACGACGACGGGGCCGCGACGAAATTCAGTGCGGAGGATTTGCAAGGCTTGCTGGAGCCGCTGAGCCAGGCCTGACGCGGACCCACGCGTCGCCCAACCCGGCGCGCCACGCCGCGAACAGCGCACCCAAGTCGCCCCTGACCCGGGCTCGCGGCCGGCAGCACCGGAGATCAAACGTGGCGGTGTTTGAACTGACTGAACTGACGGCCGCCGCGGCGCCTGCACGCCGGAGCAGCCGATGCAAGCGCCGCTTACGCGGCCTTCTTTCCCGGCGACTTGGTTGCCGCACTCCGCTCCGTCGCAGCAGGCGTGTGCTGCAACCGGGCCTGCTTCTTCAACTCCTTCGCCCGTTTTTGTCTCTGTCTGCGAATGCCGCGGTCTTTGTCAGCGCTCATATCTGCCTCGTGTTGGTTTGAATGGAAGGACCCGTACCCGTCTGGACGCATCGTTCTGACAACGCACGCAGATCGGCAGGAATGCCAGGCGCAGTTGTACCACCCGCGCCGATGAAAACCGTCTGGGGGTCGATGCACGGCCCGGGGCGGGTTGAAGGTGCAGAGTTGTCGCCGCGGTGGGCAACTCGGGGCGCACCACGGAACTCATCTCACGCAGCGGCCCTGAGCGGCGGTAGCCACGCCGCGTAGGCCTCATCCGGCGTGGGCCCATCCAAGCCCGTGGCAAACTGCGGCGCATCCGTGGACACCTCCGCTCACCCCATGACGACCCGCCGGCATTTGCTGCGTGCCTCAGGCCTT
>DASQOS010000463.1:0-6811 GCA_035644375.1 Rhizobacter sp. | reverse complement strand
GTCTTTGACTGGGCTTGGGCCGACGCCTATCAACGGCATGGCCTTGCGTACTACCCCAAGCTGCTGAACGCGGTGCCGTTCACCCCCGTTCCCGGACCGCGCCTGCTGGCCAAGGACGCCGGTGCGCGCATGGCCTTGCTGGAAGCCGTGACGCAGATCGCACGCCAAGCCAAGCTGTCTTCGGCCCACGTGCTATTTCTCGATGCCAATGATCAGCACGCGGCCCGCGTCTCGGGTTGGATGATGCGCAGCACGCTGCAGTTTCATTGGGTCAACCGCAGCCCACAGCCCTACACCGATTTCGCGGAGTTCCTGTCCAGCCTTCAAAGAGAAAAGCGCAAGAAGATCCAGCAAGAACGCCGCCGTGTGAACGAAGCCGGCGTCAGCTTCACCACGCACCAAGGCGCTGGCATCACGGCACAAGACTGGGATTTTTTTTACCGCTGCTACACCCTCACCTATCGCGCGCACCATTCCACGCCCTACCTGACTCGCGATTTTTTTGTCCGCATGGCCAACACCATGCCGCAACATTGGCTGCTGTTCATCGCATGGAAAGACGGCGAGCGCATCGCCGTGTCGTTGATCGGGATCGACCCCGAACGGGCTTGCGCCTTCGGCCGCTACTGGGGCGCGACCGAACAGATTTCATGTCTTCACTTCGAGGCTTGCTACTACCAGCCACTGGCTTGGTGCATTGCCCAAGGCTACCAACGCTTTGAAGGCGGCGCGCAAGGCGAACACAAAATGGCCCGCGGCCTGATGCCGGTTCAAACCTGGTCGGCCCACTGGCTGGCCCACCCGCAGTTCGCTCAGGCCATCGGTGATTTTCTCGAGCGCGAAGGCGCCGGCATGGAAGGCTATCTGGACGAACTGAACGAACGCCAGCCTTTCAAGAACGATCAAGGTTTGAAATCACCCGCGACGGCAGACACGAAGCCTTCGGGCTTGACGTAGGTGCGCAACGCCGCGTTCACCTGATCCACGCTCAATTTGGACAAGGCTTCGTCCACCCGGGCCGAGATGGCAAATGTGCGGTCGAGGTCGAGGTTGCTGGCCAGTCCGCTCGCCAGATTCGCGTCTTGCGCACGCGACAGGCGCCGGAAGGCCAACAGCCCGCGCTGCCCTTCGGCCAGTTCCTGCCCCGTGAACCCCGTCTTCAAGGCCGTCTGCACAACCTCCTGGAAAGATGCCTCGACCTTGGCACGGTTTTGCGGCGCGAAGATGGCACTGGCCTGCCATTCCGAGTGCGCTTCGTGGCTGCCCCAGTTGACGTGGCTGCGCACGTCATAGGAAAGCCCTTCGCTTTCGCGGATGCGCTTCCACAGACGCGAACTGCCGCCTGAACCCAGAAGGTAGTTGGCCATCATCAGTGCCGGGTAGTCGGCATCGTTGTCTGACAGAGGCACGCCCAGGCGCACCAGCATGGTCGCGTTCTGTTTATCCGGCGTCAGAAGTTGCAGCCGTTCGGTCTTCACGGGAATCAAGGGTTGCGGTACGCGGGTGTAAGGTTCGCCCGCCCGCCAACCGGCGAAAGCAGCTGCCAGCGCCGCACGCACGACGGCCACGTCCATGTCGCCCGCGGCACCAAACTCGGCCCGGCCCGCGCCATAAAACCGCTGATGGAAAGCGCTCAGCTGGGGCACTTGCACAGCACCCACGTCCTGCAGCACCTCGTCGAAGGTACTGGCATAACGCACATCGCCACGCGGGTACGGATTGCCCAGGCGCGCCAGCGCGTTGTCAGCCACCGCTTCGGGCTCTTTGCGTTGCTGCTCAATGCCGGTCGTGGTCTGACGTTTGAGTTCGTCCAAGGCCTGGGCCGGGAAGGCCGGGTTGCGCAGCAGATCGGCCACCAGCGCAATCGCTTGAGGCAACTGCTCTTTGCGCGACGACAAACCGATCGACACCCGGCCTGGCGCGCTGCTGATTCGCATCTCGGTCTTCAGCTGGTCCAGCTGGTCCTGGATTTGCTGGCGTGTGCGTGTGGTGCTTCCTTTGTCGAGCATCGCTGCCACCATGTCGGGCACTTCGCCCTGACCGAACAACGTTTTCTCGTCACCGAAATGCAGCGTCAGCATGGCATTCACCGTACCGCCGCGCGAGGCCTTGGGCAACAGTGCTGCCTTCATGCCGGCCACGTCAAAGCGCAGCGTGCGTTTGTCGATGTTGGCCGGGGTGGCGTCGAAAGCTTCAACGGCGTCGGCGCCGGTTTGTGGCTTGAACGACTTCATTTCGGCGGCCACATCCACCTTGGCAGGCTGCGGTGGCCGCAATGGCTTGTCGGTGGGCAGATAGGTGCCCAAGGTCCGGTTGGCCGGCAGCAAGCGCTGCTCGGCGACACGCTGCACATCGGTCAACTTCAAATCGCGCACCCGATCACGCAGCAAAAAGAAAAGGCGCCAGTCACCCTGAGCCACCGATTCGCTCAGCGACACACCGACGGTCTCGGGGTTGGTAAAGGCCTGATCCCAAGCTTTCAGCCACTGCGCCTTGGCGCGGGTCAGCTCCTCTTCGGTGATGGGCTGCATGGCCACCGATTCGAGGGTGGCCAGCATTTCGGCACGTGCGCGATCCACGTCCTGCCCCGGGGCCAGTTGCGCACCGAACAACACGAAACCCGGCTCGGCCAGACCTTCGGAAAACGAGTAGGTGCCGGCCGCCAGCTGCTTTTCTGTCAGGCGTTTGTGCAGGCGGCCTGAAGGCGTGTCGCCCATGATGAGGTCGATCACCTCGACAGCGGCGTAGTCGGGATGCGCGGCCGGCGGCACGTGGTATCCGGCATAGAGCAGCGGCACACCGCCGCTGCGGCGCAGCGTGACGCTGCGTTCACCGTCTTGTGCCGGGTCCAGCGTGTATTGCACCGGCAGCTTGCGCGTCGGCCGCTTGATGCTGCCGAAGCTGTCGGCCACCCAACGCAACACCTGCGCGGGCTGAAACTTGCCGGCCACGATCAGCGTGGCGTTGTCGGGCTGGTAGTACTGGTGATAGAAAGCCTGCAGCCGGGGGATGTCGACATTCTCCACGTCGCTGCGTGCGCCGATGGTGTTCTTGCCATAGTTGTGCCACTCGTACATCGTGGCCAGCGTTTTCTCGAAAAGAATCCGATCGGGGTTGTTCTCGCCCATCTCCATTTCGTTGCGCACCACCGTCATCTCGGTGTCCAGGTCTTTGCGCGCAATGAAGCTGTGGACCATCGCATCGGCCTGCCATGCGAGGTACCACTTCAGGTTGTCGTCGTTGCTGGAAAAGCTGGCAAAGAAGTTGGTGCGATCGAACCAGGTGCTGCCATTCGCCGCCAACCCGCGCTTGGTGAACTCGCTCCACACGTTGCGATGGGTGGGCGTGCCCTTGAAGAGCAAATGTTCCAGCAAGTGCGCCATGCCGGTCTCGCCGTAGTTCTCTTGGCGCGAACCCACGTGGTAGGTCATGTTGACCGTGGTCGTGGGTTTGGAGTCGTCGGGGATCAACAGCAGTTGCAGGCCATTGGCCAGCCGGTACTCGATGATGCCTTCGACCGCCTGGACCTTGCTCACACCCGCCGGCACGCCTTGCGCCGATGCAGTTGAAATCCACACAAAGGCCATCATGGCCGCGACGCAACGCAGAACTTGATTCAACATGGGGAGGACTCGTGGAAACTGGGGCGCAGTGTAGAGCCGCGATGCGCGTGCTCAGTTCCATGCGCCGGATGGCGACCGGCCGCGGCCGAGATGACGCCGACAGGCAGCACCCATGAAAAAGGAGCCGAAGCTCCCTGGGGTTCAACGCCGCAATGAATCCTCCTGACATCAGGCCGTGGCAGCCTTCTGATAGGCCAACATACCGGAGCGAATTTCTTCGACAGCTTCTTCCGGGCCACCCCAGCCTTTGATCTTGACCCACTTGCCAGGCTCAAGATCTTTGTAGTGCTCAAAGAAGTGCTGTATGGCCTTCAGGCGCATCTGGTTGATGTCTTCGGGCTTTTGCCAGTGCGTGTAGATCGGCAGCACCCTGTCGATGGGCACCGCGAGCAGCTTGGCGTCGCCGCCGGCTTCGTCTTCCATCTGCAGCACCCCGATGGGGCGGCAGGTCACCACCACGCCGGATGTCAGCGGAAACGGCGTGATGACCAGCACGTCCACAGGGTCGCCGTCGTCCGACAGGGTCTGCGGCACGTAGCCGTAATTGCACGGATAGTGCATGGCGGTGGTCATGAAGCGATCGACAAACAACGCACCGCTCGCCTTGTCGACTTCGTACTTGATCGGGTCAGCGTTCATCGGGATTTCAATGATCACATTGAACTCGTGGGGCGCCTTCGCGCCGGGGGTCACTTTTTGCAGGCTCATGTAGTATCTCGTGGTCCGCGGGGAAACCCGAATCTTACCTGCGGCAGGCAATCAGACAGAGCGGCACGCGAGCCCGTCAATCATGGGAAAGCAGCATGCGTTCGTCGTTGCCTTGACACAGGCCTTCCCGTAGCATGCGCCGACCCCGCCCGACCTGCCCCAGAGTGACAAGCGGCGGCACATCTTGTCAACGCGTGACCCACCTAACGAGGAGATTCATTGATGTCGACGAACATGGCGCTGTACTTTGCGCTCGCTTGCGGTATTGCTGCGGTTCTTTATGGCTTCGTGCAGAGAAGCTGGATCCTGAGTCAGAGTGCAGGCAATGCACGCATGCAGGAGATTGCAGCCGCCATTCAACAAGGCGCGGCCGCCTACCTGGCGAGGCAGTACAAGACGATCGCCATCGTCGGCGTGCTGCTGGCAGTGCTGATCGCCATCTTTTTGAATCCGATCACCGCCGCCGGCTTCGTTCTCGGTGCCTTCTTGTCCGGTGCCTGCGGGTTCATCGGCATGAACGTGTCGGTCAAGGCCAACGTGCGCACCGCGCAAGCCGCGACCAACGGCATCGGCCCGGCACTGGATGTCGCGTTCAAAGGGGGTGCCATCACCGGCATGCTGGTGGTCGGTCTGGGTCTGCTGGGCGTGACGCTGTTCCTGATGTACCTCACCGGCAATGGCTCGGTCTCGCCGGACAAACTGTCGGCGGTACTCAAGCCCTTGCTCGGCTTTGCTTTCGGCGCATCGCTGATTTCGATCTTCGCGCGCCTGGGTGGCGGCATCTTCACCAAAGGTGCTGATGTCGGGGCCGACCTGGTGGGCAAGGTCGAAGCCGGTATTCCGGAAGACGATCCGCGCAATCCCGCCGTGATCGCCGACAACGTCGGCGACAACGTGGGCGACTGTGCCGGCATGGCCGCCGACCTGTTCGAGACCTATGCGGTGACGCTGATCGCGACCATGGCGCTCGGCGCCATCGTCGTCGTCGCGGCACCGATGTCCGCGGTCATCTATCCCTTGGTGCTGGGCGGCTTCTCGATCATCGCCTCCATCATCGGCTGCAGCGCCGTCAAGGCATCGCCCGGCATGAAGAACGTCATGCCGGCGCTGTACAAGGGCTTGACGGTGGCGGGTGTGATCTCGCTGGTCGGCTTTTACTTCATCACCCGCTATCTGATGCCCGACGATGCGCTGGGTGCCGACACCCGGCTGCGCTTGTTCGGCGCCTGTGTGGTCGGTCTGGTGCTGACGGCCGCGATGGTGTGGATCACCGAGTACTACACCGGCACGCAATACAAACCGGTGCAGCACATCGCACAGGCATCGACCACCGGCCATGGCACCAACATCATCGCCGGCTTGGGTGTGTCCATGCGCTCGACGGCCTGGCCGGTGCTGTTCGTCTGCATCGCGATCCTGGTGTCGTTTCAGTTGGCAGGCCTTTATGGCATCGCCATCGCGGCCACTTCGATGTTGAGCATGGCCGGCATCGTGGTGGCACTGGACGCCTACGGTCCGATCACCGACAACGCGGGTGGCATTGCCGAAATGGCCGAATTGCCCAAGAGCGTGCGCGACGTCACCGACCCGCTGGACGCGGTGGGCAACACCACCAAGGCCGTCACCAAGGGCTACGCGATCGGCTCGGCCGGTCTCGCCGCCCTGGTGCTGTTTGCCGACTACACGCACTCGCTCTCGGCCCGCGGCATGAGTGTCGCCTTCGATTTGAGCGACCCCAAAGTGATCGTCGGCTTGATCATCGGCGGCTTGATTCCTTATCTGTTCGGCGCGATGGCCATGGAAGCCGTGGGACGCGCCGCCGGCGCCGTGGTCGTCGAAGTGCGACGCCAGTTTCGCGACATCAAGGGCATCATGGATGGCAGCGGCAAGCCCGAATACGGCACTGCGGTCGACATGCTGACCACCGCCGCCATCAAGGAAATGATCATTCCGAGTCTGCTGCCGGTGGTCGTGCCGCTTCTGGTCGGCATGCTTCTCGGGCCCGCTGCCCTCGGTGGTCTGCTGATGGGCACCATCGTGACCGGCCTGTTCGTCGCCATCTCGATGTGCACCGGCGGTGGCGCCTGGGACAACGCCAAGAAGTACATCGAAGACGGTCACCACGGCGGCAAGGGCTCGGAAGCACACAAAGCGGCTGTGACCGGAGACACCGTGGGCGATCCGTACAAGGACACGGCCGGCCCTGCCGTCAACCCGTTGATCAAGATCATCAACATCGTGGCGCTGCTGATCGTGCCCTTGCTGCCTACAGGGCTGGTGGCCGTTCAAGCCAAAGCGGTCGAGCCCGTGGCCATTTCTGCCCCGGCCTCAGTGCCGGCCGTGGTGCCAGCTGCCATGGGAGCGGCGTCAGCCGTGGCGCCGGCTGCATCCTCGTAGATCGATTCCGGAACTCAGAATAAAAAGGGTCGGCAGACACCATCTGCCGACCCTTTTCTTTTCGAGTCCTCCTGATGAAGATC
>DASQOS010000462.1:0-2119 GCA_035644375.1 Rhizobacter sp. | reverse complement strand
TGATCCAGGTTTTGGGACAGCGCCGCCACCGCATGCGGGTTGTGCGCCACGTCGAGCACCAGCGTGGGCTGGCCGGGAACAATCTGAAAACGCCCCGGCAGCTCGACCAGGGCCAAGCCGTTTCGAACCGCCTGTGCCGTGACCGGCAGCCTGTCGCGCAGCGCTTCAAACGCCGCCAGCGCACCCGAGGCATTGAGCAGTTGATTGGCGCCGCGCAAGGCCGGGTAGGCCAGGCCGTTGAAACGCTTGTCACGCCCGGCCCATGACCACTGCTGCTTGTCGCCGGAATGGTTGAAGTCGCGGCCGATGCGCCACAGGTCGGCCCCGATCTGCTGCGCGTGGTCGGCGAGGCTGTGCGGCGGCATCGGGTCGCTGACGACCACGGGCTTTGCGGGCCGCATGATCGCCGCCTTCTCGCGTCCGATCGACTCGCGGTCGGGGCCGAGATAGTCGGTGTGGTCGAGGTCGATGCTGGTGATGACGGCGCAATCGGCGTCGATCACATTCACGGTGTCCAACCGCCCGCCGAGCCCGACCTCCAGGATCACCAGATCGAGCGGCGCCTGCGACATCAAACGCATGATGGCCAGGGTCGTGAACTCGAAGTAAGTCAGCGCGACATCGCCACGCGCCAGCTCGACGGCCTCGAAATGCGGCAGCAGGTCGGCCGCGACGGCCATGCTGCCGTTGACGCGGCAGCGCTCTTCGAAATGCACGAAATGTGGCTTGCTGTAGAGGCCCACGCGGTAGCCGGCCTGCAAGGCGATCGCTTCGAGCATCGCGCAGGTCGAACCTTTGCCGTTGGTCCCTGCGACCGTGATCACCGGCACCTGGAACGCCAGCCCGAGGCGCTGCTTGACCCGCAGCGAACGCTCCAGCGTGAGATCGATGTTCTTCGGATGCAGCCGCTCGCAGTGGGCGAGCCAGGCGTCAAGCGTGGCAGGTTGAGACATAGGCGGGAATGGTATCGCTCAAGAAAAAGGCGGCCGAAGCCGCCTTGTCGATTTGCCCGGAAAACGGGCGCTGATTCAGGCCACCGCATCGGCGCTCTGGCGCTGCATGATGGCCAGCGCGCGGGCGATGGTGCCGCGCAGTTCGCGCCGGTCGACGATCATGTCGATGGCGCCGGTCTGCACCAGGAATTCCGAGCGCTGGAACCCTTCGGGAAGTTTTTCGCGCACGGTGTTCTCGATCACACGGGGCCCGGCGAAGCCGATCAGGGCTTTCGGCTCGGCGATCACGATGTCGCCGACGAACGCAAAGCTTGCCGACACACCGCCCATCGTCGGATCGCACAGCACGCTCACGTAGGGCAGCTTGGCTTTGGCCAAACGCGTCAGAGCCGCATTGGTCTTGGCCATCTGCATCAGGCTGAGCAAGCCCTCTTGCATGCGCGCCCCACCGCTGGACGTGAAGCTGATGAAGGGCACCTTTTGCTCCACCGCGGTCTCGACGCCGCGCACGAAGCGCTCGCCGACCACCGAGCCCATCGAGCCACCCATGAAGTCGAACTCGAAGCAGGCGGCCACCACAGGCACGGTATGCACCGCACCGCCCATGACCACCAGCGCATCGGTTTCGCCGGTCGTTTCGATCGCGTCTTTCAGGCGCTCGGGGTACTTTTTGCTGTCCTTGAACTTGAGGGCATCGACGGGCAACACTTCTTGCCCGATTTCGTAGCGCCCTTCCCCGTCCAGAAACGCGTTCAAGCGCGTGCGCGCGCCGATGCGGTGGTGATGCCCGCATTTGGGACACACGTTGATGTTTTGCTCCAGGTCGTTCTTGTACAGAACGGTGTCACACGATGGGCATTTGACCCACAGACCTTCGGGCACCGTGCGTCGTTCGCTCGGGTCGGTCTGCTGCATCTTCGGCGGCAGCAGTTTCTCAAGCCAGCTCATGCGTGTGCTCCTTTCAGGGAATCAAGTGCCGCGCGGATCTCGGCGATGAAGGCCGCGGCGGCCGGGGCGACATTGTCGCGCGTCTGCGTTTCCAGCAATTGCACCAGGCGGGAACCGATCACGACCGCATCGGATATCGCAGCCACGGCCTTGGCCGTCTCGGCGTCGCGGATGCCAAAGCCTACACCCACCGGCACGCTGACATGCGCCCGGATGCG
>DASQOS010000461.1:0-2205 GCA_035644375.1 Rhizobacter sp. | reverse complement strand
GACATCCTCACCGTGCCCGATGCGATGGGCCTGGGTCTGAGCTTCGAAACCGGAGAGGGCCCGCGTTTCGCGCGACCGTTGCGCGACGAGGCGGCGATCCGCGCGCTGCATGCACCCGATCTCGCGCGCCTGCGCTATGTGTTCGATGCGGTCGCGTCGATCCGCAAGGCGTTGGCCGGTCGCGTGCCGCTGATCGGGTTTTCGGGCAGCCCGTGGACGCTGGCCTGCTACATGGTCGAGGGCGCCGGCTCCGACGACTACCGGCTGGTCAAGACCATGCTGTACCGCCGGCCCGACCTGATGCACCGCATGCTGGAGGTCAACGCAAAAGCGGTGGCGCTGTACCTCAACGCGCAAATCGAGGCCGGTGCCCAGGCGCTGATGATTTTCGACAGCTGGGGCGGCGTGCTGGCCGACGGCGCGTTCCAGCAGTTCAGCCTGGCCTATACACGCAAGGTGCTGGACGCCGTGAAAACCGAACACCACGGCCAACGCATTCCGCGCATCGTGTTCACCAAGGGAGGTGGGTTGTGGCTGGAAGAGATTGCCGCGGCGGGCCCCGACGTGGTCGGTCTCGACTGGACGGTGAACCTGGGCGCTGCGCGACGGCGCGTCGGCCGGCAGGTGGTGTTGCAGGGCAACCTGGATCCGAACGTGCTGTTCGCCGAGCCCGAACAAATCCGCCAAGAGGTGGCCAGGACGCTGGACAGTTTTGGCGCAGACACACAGGGGCACATCTTTAATCTGGGCCACGGCATCAGTCAGGACACCCCACCCGAGCATGTTTCTGTGTTGGTGGACGCGGTTCATGAGCACTCACAACGGCAACGCGCTCGGTCGTGAAAGCGGTATTCAGAGTTGCTTCTGGATTGGAATTTTTGATGAATGTGGGTCAAGTCGATTGACTTTCAGGATTTATGGCCTTGACTTATCCCCAAAAACCCTGAGGTGGCCCCTCGTGTCGGCAGTTGCTGCATTGCACTCTCAATTCGCACACGAGATTCGCTAAGTTATTGATTTCATTGACTTCAAAAACTGCGTAGAAAGCGGGCAACTCAGCGCCAAGGCCGATGAATCAACGATTTAGGAAAATTCCGAGAGGGTTTCCCACAAAGTTATCCACAGCAGGCGTGGAAAAATTCAAAATTCCTTTGAAATCATTGACTTGAACCATTGCCCTCACAGACGGTTGAGCTTTGTCAGCTAACTCTGACAAAAGACATGGAAAAAACCTCACACCGTTTGCGGGTTGCCGTGGAGGCCCCCCAGCACAGTGGTTTGCAAGGGGCGCTCGATTACAGCAGCGAACAGCCGCTGCTGCCGGGTACGCTGGTGCGCGTGCCTCTGGGGCGACGCGATGTGCCTGGCGTGGTCTGGGCTGGCGAGACCGAAGCTGAGGCGTTTGTTGCGTTGAAGCCGATCGCGGCGGTGCTCGACTCCTTGCCCCCTTTGCCACCGCGCTGGCGAGAGCTGGTGGAGTTTGCCGCGACGTATTACCAGCGCGGACTGGGCGAAGTGGCGTTGTCGGTTCTTCCCCCTGAGCTGCGCAAGTTGAACCCGGTCCAACTGGCCAGCCGCACGGCGCGTTTGCGCAAGGCTTATGCAGCGCCGCGTCCATCCGCACCCCATGCCGAGGCGTTGCCCGAGCTGACTGCGCAGCAGGCAGCGGCATTGAACCAGCTCGACGCACTGAACCCACCTGGTTCAGCGCCGGTGGTGTTGCTGCACGGGCTCACGGGAAGCGGCAAGACGGAGGTTTATTTGCGTGCCGCTGCGCAGGCATTGGCCGCCGGCAGACAGGTTCTGGTGCTGGTCCCGGAAATCAACCTGACGCCGCAGCTCGAAGCGCGTTTCATCGAGCGCTTTGCCAGCGGCATGGCGCCGCGGCGGATCGTGTCGCTGCACAGCGGGCTGACGCCTGCGCAGCGATTGAAGAACTGGCTGGCGGCTCACCTTGGCCTGGCAGATCTGGTGCTCGGCACGCGGCTGGCGGTGTTTGCGCCGCTGCCGCGTCTCGGACTGATCGTCGTCGATGAAGAGCACGACCCGTCGTACAAACAGCAAGAAGGCGCGCGCTACTCGGCCCGTGATCTGGCGATCTACCGGGGCAAGCTCGAAGGCGCTTGCGTGCTGCTTGGGTCGGCCACACCGTCGCTGGAAAGCTGGCATCGCGCCGAGCAGGGCCGCTATGTTCGCTTGTCGCTG